>DYWT01000053.1 GCA_020742515.1 Sporosarcina psychrophila | reverse complement strand
CCATCCGCCAGCCTTACAGGGTGCAATGTATCTTTTAAACACCTGTTTATATCTCCTTTAAACTACTTAATTACATTCATTTAAAAAGAAAACCTGTTCACTGCCTGTCCTACGGACAGACAGATATGCACCTCCCACCGCAAGCGGCGGGCCCCTGCCGGAGCCACTTTAGTTACAACACACAAACAGAATCACCAAGAAAAACCCCAGTCCCGCACAGAACTGAAACCACAAAGCCCCTCCTCATAACTGAAAAGCGAGGCCGCCCCCGCCCAAAGGGCGGGAACAACATCGCTTTTAATTATGAATGTTGTAACTAAGCAGTTTTATCGCTGTCAGTCTTCTGGCTGGACGTATTAAGTACACGCTCGTAAGCGGCCCTGACGGCCCGCTAACGCGGAGATACGCCCCGACTTCGGGTAAACCCTCGTCGGAACCACTCCGACCGCGCACAAAGACTCTCTCATGGCTGAAAGTGGATATGGCTTGACAGGGCTGGAATGGGTAAGGTGAAATCTATCAATCAGTACCGGCTTACGCCGGGCTTCGGCGGTTTTACACCTGTGCCATATGACTCCACAGCGTGCCGCCTTACATGCCGCTAACGCGGCATTGAGTGGACCGGCTACGCACAGCTCGCCAGTCTGGCGTGAACATGATATAAAATGAATATAAATAAACAGAACAGGGTTATTTATGGATTTATATCACTTTACAGCAATTCCTATGTTGCATTCCATACTTGCATCTGAAGGCCTTAGAGAAGGATATCTGACGTTGTATGATGGAACCATTTTGTATAATAAGGTATGGTTAACAACATCTCCATTACCATATGGCCACGGATTATGCAACGGAACTGAAAAATTAAGTGAATCCGAAAAATCATTTATGCGAAGAGCCGGTAATATGCTTGATTCTGCACCTATAAATGGAACGCATAATAAAAAATTAATAAGATTAAAAATAGATGCTGAATGGATAAAAAAGCAGCCTGGATTTTGCTCATATAAAAAGCTAATGCGTGCCCTTGGACAACCTAAAGCTTATGTTAAGTACGTCGGTGCAATGGGGATTGAAGGGGCAAGGTGTATGACCGATGAGCAGATAAATAAAGTCATGCGAAAAGGTAATACAAAAGAAGATACCTGGTATATTTTTAATGGGGTTATCCCGCCTTCAAAAATAGTCTCTGTTGAATATATGGAAACGAAAGATAAATATGTACCATATGATTTTGAATCGCATGGAAGGGGCTATATAGAAAACTCCGGCATTTATCCGATTTCGAGTTTATTATTATATGACCTGAATAATGCAATGCAAAACATTACATTTTTACCAGGTTCTGTCATAGCATTTTGCCATAAAGAAAATTCAGAAGAAAATATTTTATTCAGACATGTATTATTCACATGTTCAATATCCTTGAGAAATTTTTCAGTACTGATAGCAACAGGTGATGAGACATCTTTCTATACTCATCTGGATGTATTAAAAAGTTGGGTTCAAAAAAACACTAAAGAACTATGCCAACTTTTTGAAAAAGCACGTAAAAGTTACCACAAATACTATGGTTAGCTAATTTGTTGAAACAGATAGTATGAAAAACTTGACGTATAGGGGGAGTTTGGATATAGAGAATTATTGTATGGCAAGCGTGTTTTTGAACAGACTTACCTATAGCAATAGGGTGTACTCCAGTGCTAGATGGCGTTCTCAGGGGGTTAGACCTTCATCGGATAACCTAAATGCGATACCGCAAGAGAAACAACTTAAAAGTCATATCCGCTGACGAAAAATCAATCTGTTACTCATCGGGATTGGTTAAATAATACGCTTGGCGTACAATAATTTCCGATCTCCAAACTAACTCCTGCAACGCTGGCAGAAATTGAACGGGTAAAGTGCATCTACCAGGCAAGAATTAAGGCATCCTGAGATTGGGGACAAGTATTAATCTGGACCATCTAAATGCTAATGTATGCATACATTAGCATTTAGATACGCATCCAAGATCGGGTTCTACGCCGGAACCACCGAAATTTCCGGCCTATGATTTTTAGTGGTCCTTCGGTACTTCAATAACTCCATCAGCTATCCCCTGCGCAAGTCGCTCCATCCATTACGCAAATCAAAAATATCCAAGGTATTGCAGGCAGATGTAATCCATCTGAACTTTTGAAGAACTGTCCATCACCCGTTTAAAGGTTTCCCAAATGCCAAAGTGACTCACGTCAGTAAATAGCACAAGGTAGACAGAAAATTGGTCAGTGTGTACATACTGGATGCAGATGAGTTGAAAGTGCCTTCTGTTGCAGAAAAAATGCAACACGGGGTGTAGCAGGAGCAGGAACCATTCCGCTTCCTCGCCCACTCGCTCACTAACTAATGTTCGGTCGCTGGGGGTGCCGCGAGCAGTGTATCCTTACTCATAAAGCAGTAACATGATTATCCACAGAAAAGGAGGATAATGATAAAGCGATAGGGTTTTTATCAGGCAAATGAAGCAGTGAATCCGGCACAAAGTAAATTTACCGTGCTTGCTAACGAGAACAAGTAGCAGCATCCATTGCTATCAGTCTTCCGGAAGTGTTGTATACACGTCGAGCGGCCCTGACGGTAAAACCTTTGTCGGGACCAATCTGAGCCGCACAGAAACATCATCATGGCTGAAAACGGGCATAGCTTAACAGGGCAGGAATGGGTAAGGTGAAATCTATCAATCAGTACCGACTTACGCCGGGCTTCGGCGGTTTTACTCTTATGCTATATGAAACAACAGTGTGCCGCCTTCCATGCCGCTGACGTGGCATATGTTGGTAACAATGTCTGAAAATTTGGTGCGGACTAAAAAATATGATATACTTATTCCCATTAAAGATTTATGTTTGGCAAGTATAAGAACTCTCCGCTTTGTATTTTGAAGGCTAGATGTTCATGGTGACGAATTTTGTCTGGTAATTTAGTTAGGCGAAAGAAGCACCTGAAGACCGATGTGTAGTCAGCTCGCAACATTCGTTAACACTTGTGTTGTGCTGAAGGCAAGCATCTATAGGTCGATGATAAGATCGAGCTGTAGCATTTTGAAAAATATCTTTGTGCTATAGTAAGGCATTCATTTTAAGTACTTACCAAAAGTAATGGGGTATCTTTACCCAAGAAAAGGCCAAGAGAAATCTTGGCCTTTTTACTTGAACCTGACTCGATAATACAACAGCTCATTGCATTCGTTGTGTAGATGACTTTGCAGAGGTCAGTCGGGTAAGCGAAGAACATCGCTACCGGGAGGATCTGGTTATCTCCAGTAATGCGGGGCTGTTTTTTCTCGCGCCTGAGATGACTCATCATCTCAGCATTGAGTGTGGCTTCATCGCTGATCTTTTTCAACAGACGGTCAAACTGGCTGAGGTCTTCAGGAGTTTTGAGGTTTTTGGTCTGTCCGTTATCCTGTGCCTGTAACTGTTTTTCGTCCACAAATTAACCTTCATTTAATACTGGATTGAGCATATCAAAATCAGGCAATTACATAAATCAATGTACAAACTCTGTTACTTCAATACTCCATAAAATCACTCGTAAACATGTTAATGTGAGTCACCTTATTTATATTTTCTCTTGCATCATGGCAGTTAAAAAAAGATCCAGATATGGGGTTCTTACCCCTTTTCTGCACATTAAAATGCCTAAATTCATCGATCCTATGACTAAATCTATACTTAGAACTTACATCGCAAAGTAAATTATGCCCATTTGCAGGCGAAGTACCTTGCTTTGAATGATATTCGTGACCAAAAATGAAATTATTAAGATTTATATCTACGAATATTCTACCAGGGTTTACATGTGGAACTTTTTTATAGCAATCATTTTTTATTTTTTTTATATCCGCAGCAAGATTACTAATATCAATTTCATGAATCCTCTTTAGAGAATCAAAGAAGGACCTTAGCAACGGATTGGCAAAATTACGGTATGGCAACCTCATCAAAACCCCATTCTTAATAAGAAGCTCTTTTTTAATTTGCATGAATTTCTTCACTGACAAACTTATTAAAGATTCAATTTCTTGTTTTAGTTTTCCATCGGTTATATTCGCTGAGCATCTACTAAGATCAAAAACCATGAAAAAAAGCCCAACATGCTTACAAAGGTAAGGGTAGTAATCTGAATCACAGAACAAAATCACTCCATTGTAAGCTGAGTAAAAATCATCCAATTCAGATTTTACATACATCATTAGATCACTATGTTTCGTATTATTCTTTATTTTAACTTTCGAGATAACGCCTTTTTCTCCATTTGAGATCAAAGAATTATTTATAGGTAATGATGGTTCTCTACCGGTAAATGATAAAAGTCGATCATCCTTTGAAATAAAAATAAAATTAATCATGCGGGATCACTTCATAAGTTTAACCAAAATATCCGTTGGGATGATTACTCGTTTCAAATCATCATCACTTAGGTTGTTGAGAATTGAAAGAAGGTCCAAAATCAACCTATCATTATTTTTGTTTTTTTCTCTTATCTTTGTAGATAATAGTTTAGGATCTTCCGGTTCGTACTCTTCCCCATTAGGAACTAAACCAATATATTCAGGTTTAGTGGGGTCACTATAAATAAATGAGTCAAGATCCTTTATATTTGCAGAAACCCAACTACCTATGTTGACGAAACCTTCTTCTTGTTTTATTTCCTTGAACTGTTCACCAATTGTACTAAACAACAAAGGTTTATGTTTTTTATCCCAATAAGTTCTAATTTCTTCACTTAACTTCTTTTTGATATCACTCATAAGTCATCCTTAAATAAAGTTCATTTTACGTAACATTTTTTACTCGGCCCCTGTAGGGACTTTCTGTGTGATTCTGCCATGAACTGGCTATTTTCGGCACCTTTCCTTACTCCAAATCCTGAAAATTTCTCCTGATGATTTAAACCTCTGCCTAGCTATGCAGAAGGGCTTTTTTCGTGCACGGCTTCCTGATAATGCTGGTACAGAGCCCGAACGGCACGGTGCTGGATAATCCGCAGGCGCGTCAGTGGATTTTAGAGGGGGTCGGTGCGCAATCCTGAACCAGCCATGTAGAGCTGGTTTAATATGATAAATCAAAGCGATAATTCATGGAAGTGCTTCATGTGGCTGTGGAAAATACGGCTGCGGGGCGTAACTGTGAAAGATCTTAGAATGTACGAAATGTAGTGGTCAACAAAAACTGGCCACCGCTTTAGAGTTTTTCCAGTATCGGTTTTCCGATTCATTTGGTGGCAACCCACCGTTATATTCGTGCGGCCTGAGCGCGTTGTAATACCCAACGATATAGTCCGTTATTTCATGGGCAGCATCGCTGAAGTTCATGTAACCCGTCACCGGTATCCACTCGTTTTTCAGACTCCTGAAGAAGCGCTCCATCGGGCTGTTATCCCAGCAATTTCCTCGTCGACTCAGACTCTGTTTGATCTGGTAACGCCACAGTAACTGCCGGAACTGCCTGCTTGTATAGTGGCTGCCCTGATCGCTGTGGAACATTACCCCGGCTGGTTTACTGCGGATTTCCCAGGCCATTTTCAGCGCTTTGATGGTCAGTCTGCTGTCCGGAGAGAACGACATTGCCCAACCTACCGGTTTCCTTGCAAACAGATCGAGAACAACGGCAAGGTATGCCCAACGTTTCCCCGTCCAGATGTACGTCACGTCGCCGCACCATACCTGATTTGGCTCTGTCACTGCGAACTGCCGCCCAAGGTGATTCGGGATAGTGACATGTTCACGACCACCTCGTTTATAACGGTGCGCAGGCTGCTGGCAACTGACCAGTCCCAGTTCTTTCATGAGCCTGCCGGCAAGCCAGCGCCCCATTCTGAAGCCTCTCAGGGTTGCCATTGTGGCGATGCTTCTTGCCCCGGCAGAACCATGGCTGATGTTATGCAACTCAAGTACCTGACTGCGTAATACAGCCCGTCTGCCGTCTGGTTTTTCAGGACGGTTTTTCCAGTATCTGTAGCTGCTGCAATGAACCCCGAACACATGGCAGAGTGTGACCACAGGATAATGCGCTCTGAGTTTCCCGATTATCGAGAACTGTTCAGGGAGTCTGACATCAAGAGCGCGGTAGCCTTTTTTAATATTTCATTCTCCATTTCAATGGGTTGTAGCTTTTTCCTCAGCTCACGTATTTCGATTTGTTCTGGTGTTATCGGAGAGGCTTTTGGTGTTTTGCCCTGACGCTCATCACGCAGTTGTTTGACCCATCTTGTCATTGTGGAAAGGCCAACATCCATAGCTTTGGCGGCATCTGCCACCGTGTAGTTCTGGTCAACAACCAGTTGAGCGGATTCGCGTTTAAACTCTGCGCTGAAATTTCTTTTTTTCATTGGAGCACCTGTGTTGTTCTGAGGTGAGCATATCACCTCTGTTCAGGTGGCCAAATTCAGT
>DYWT01000052.1 GCA_020742515.1 Sporosarcina psychrophila | reverse complement strand
GCAGCGCGGTAGGCTTTTTAAAATAACCGCTCATTAATTCATGTCCACTTTCTTGACAGAATACCAGTTTTGACGAGGTTATGAGTGGGCGGCGGCCAGATATGAGCGGTTCGATGGGGTTATGAGCACTCGGCGGACGGTTATGAGCGGGTCGACCGGGTTATGAGCGCTCGGCGGACGGATATGAGCGGGTCGACGCGGTTATGAGCGCTCGACGGACGGATATGAGCGGGTCGACCGGGTTATGAGCGGTTCGATGTGGTTATGAGCGGTCAGACACTTATATAATTGCTCACACCTCCCCTATTTTATCCCATAAGAAAACCGCCCCTTTTCAGTGGGCGGTTTCATCGTTCATTCCTCTTGTTCATGTTGCCTTGCGATTTTCATCATGCGTGTTGCGTACCAGAATCCGACCGTGAGTGATAGCGCATCAGCCCCGTAAAGTAGCCAGTTATGCGTGTATCCCGCATAGACCGACGCCGCAATCAGCGCCACCGTCAAAATGAGGCCGACAACGTGGTGAAATGTCACACGGGTGAACAGAATGACAAGAAGCCCAGGCAAAAGCAAGGCAAGGAATAGTTTTGTTTCGAATGAGCCCATTTCTGACATCCTTTCAGGAGTAATCGTTCACTCGATATTCATCGAACGACGAGAAGTCCGAGGCGATGATGGTCATGTCGATACATAACCTGTTGCATAAGCCTGACTTCTCCGCCGCGGTCAATCACTTGCAGTCGACAATGTGCAGCATTGAGCTGAATTGCGTCATATAATTCTTTCTCATTACTTACCTGAAGTCCATTTACAGTACGAATACATTCCCCTGGCTGAAGCCCCATTTTCTCACCTGGGGATCCCGGTACAACGCCTGCAATGACGACTCCTGCCGGGCGCGGTGCAACAGCGAATCCGCCTTGCCTGTCACGTACCCAAGCTAGAATGGTAATAATCGCCCGACATACTACGCCAATCAGTAAAGCTGCCCAGCCTAAAATCGGAAGCCACAGTGCAGCCAATCCAACGATAACGACCATAATGCCTGTCCAAACGACCGCCCGACCAATCCTTGGGAATAAATTATCCGGATACAGCGAGCGTGCCACTTGTGAAAAACCGATAACGACAGGAACCGGAACGAAACTGAATGCACTTCCCCCTAAAGTGAATTGCGGCCAATACGGAACATAGGCCGAAATCATATCGCCAGGCACTAGAAATACAACCGGCAATAGCCATAACCGCTTCGCCTTGAAGGCGGCAGCTCGCAGTCCACGGTTTGTATGCACCAACATCGGCGATGCGTAACGAACCGTATGGCGCCTAATAAGAAGGCCTTCCACGATTAAGAATAATCCGGCGATGACCGGAATCGTCACTGCCATATCACCAAGCAAATCTGCCTGTCCGGGCGTCCATCCACGAAACGAGAAATTCCCCATATACTTTTCTATGAAATAAAGAGCGAAAAAAGCCGCCGCCGCAAAATAAATCGGTGAAGTCGCTTTATAATAAAAGGATAGCAATACAATTAACGCTACCGCAGAAAATAGCACAAGCCAACCCGGATCAACTAGCAGACCTGCCCCGGAAATCAAAACTGACAAAACGAGTGCATACAGCCATGACTCAGCCAAAAGCCGCTTCAATTCTGTTAATCCTGGTAACAATCGGACTTTAAAACTCCGGCGCTCTTTTTTCACACGAAAATAACCTAATGCAACCGCTGTAAATAGAGCGGCTATAAATAATGGATTCAGGAAAAATAGCGCAACCGCTTCTACTATATCAAACATCACTTTTTCGGACACGAACCGTCACCATCCAATCTTCGTACACACTATCAGTCTCTTCATTGTAACAAAAGATTACTGCCCTATGTAAAGCGTTATTGAATTATTCATGAAAAGGAAGAAATCACTTATGGTTTTGGTGAAATATCTGGATTAGTCATGGCAATGGCCACTTTTCAAAGCTCCTCTCGACTTATTCATGGCAATTCACCTTGAAGTCATGGCTCACTCCTAGTTAGTCATGGCAGCGTCCACTTTTCAAGGCTCCTCTCGACTTATTCATGGCAATTCACTTTGAGTTCATGGCTCTCTCCTAGTTAGTCATGGCAGCGTCCGCTTTTCAGGGCTCCTCTCAACTTATTCATGGCAATTCACTTTGAGGTCATGGCTCACGCCTAGTTAGTCATGGCAATGGCCGCTTTTCAGGGCTCCTCTCGACTTATTCATGGCAATTCACCTTGAAGTCATGGCTCACTCCTAGTTAGTCATGGCGGCGTCCACTTTTCAAGGCTCCCCTCGACTTATTCATGGCAATTCACTTTGAGGTCATGGCTCACCCCCAGTTAGTCATGGCAATGGCCGCTTATCAAGGCTACTCTCGACTTATTCATGGCAATTCACTTTGAATTCATGGCTCACTCTTAGTTAGTCATGGCAACGTCCGCTTTTCACGGCTCCTCTAGACTTATTCATGGCAATTCACTTTGAGTTCATGGCTCACGCCTTGTTAGTCATGGCAATGGCCGCTTTTCAGGGCTCCTTTCGAGTTAGTAATGGCAATCTGCAAATGCACCCCTCATCCGTCCAATAAAAGTGAAAAACTCCCGACATCTATTGTCAGGAGTCTCCTTTTCACCGCTCGTTCACTTTATTATGGATATAGCCGATTGCCATCTTCAGCTGATCATCATTTTTGCGGTCGTTGCGGAATTTTTCCGCTTTATCTTTCAATGTCGCGAAAAATAATCGGTCCATGGTGGAACCTTCTGCCACTTTTGCTTCTCCAAGAAAAGTCTCGACTGCTCGTGTGGTTGATTCATCAAAGAATCCGTCTGTCCGGGCAACGCTATAACTAAGACCTGTCAGCAATTTTTGTGCATAGGCGATATCTTCATGGTAATCACCTTCCATATAGGTCTCTGTAACGAGACGGATGTGCTCGCTGAATAAATCATTTTGGACCACTTCCAAATCTTCTTTTACACCATTACCGTGAATCCATTTCTTTTTGGGGGTAAGCCATTTATGGGTCGATAACTTCATTTCTCCGCCGTTTGTCAATTCCATTGTTTCTTGGACTGTCCCTTTTCCGAAACTCGTTGCGCCAATGATATAGCCCCTTTTTAAATCTTTCAATGCGGCGCTCATGACTTCACTCGCGGATGCACTTCCTTTATCCTGCAGTAGGACAACCGGCATCTTCTTTAATTTTTCATCATACGGAAACTTTTCGGAGTTCTCTGTAGCTAACGGCTCCAGGGTTCCAGCTGCGTCTTCCATATACGCAAACACCGTGTCTTTCTGAACTAGACTGCCTACGATACCGCCGACCGTATGCAAGTAGCCACCGGGATTGCCGCGTACATCGATAATCAGTGACTGTGCTCCGTCCTTAATAAGCTTGTTTGTCGCGTCCAACCATTCTTGTCGACTTTCATTGCCGAACATCGTAATCGATATGTAACCAATCTTCTGTCCGCGCTCTTCAATTATTTCAGTGGACACCGTCTTTACAGGAATACTGTCCCGTACGACTGACAGTTCAATATGCTTATCCAAATCGGGCCTGAATATCGTCATGGAAACCGTAGTGCCTTTCTTGCCGCGGATACGCTGGACAACGTCACCCAAAGAATCTCCTTCAAGCCGCTTGCCGTCGATTCGTACAATTTCGTCATACGGTTGCAAACCAGCCTTTTCGGCAGGAGAACCTTTTACCGGAGCTACGATGATATATTTCCCGTTCGATCGCGTAATTTCAGCGCCGATCCCGATTCGCTCGCCAGCCAGTGATTCCCTATGGGCAGCTGCCTCGTCCTTTGACAGATACGTCGAATACGGATCGCCAATGACATCCGCCATGCCGCGAAGCGCCCCTTCAACCAATAGATCCTTATCTACCGGATATACGCCTTTCTCTTTGATGACGTCGAACGCCTCATCGATAACCGGAAACGAACTTAACGTCCCCCCTTCTGACTTTACTTTCCCTTCTCCTGCACAACCATCCAGCAGAAGAAAGACTACCGTCGCCAAAGCGGCCAGTATGATAAATAACAAAAACCGGCTTCTCTGCATAATACAATGTCCCCTCCTCCGTCCATTATATGAACAGAAAAGGAACATTACGACAGCAGAGAACCGGCTTACTCAATCTAAATTCTTAACAAGCGTCTTTATCCTTTTTTCATCCATCGGCCCAACAATCTTCTGACTGATTTTCCCGTCAGTGCCAATCAGGAATGTCGTCGGTATCGGAAGAATTTGATAGTCCTTCATGACGGTACCTTCTTTATCCAACGGGACTGGGAACGTCAATTTGTAGGCAGCGATGAATTCCTTAACCCCTTTAATGCCCCGCTTCTCCTCCGTCGTTAAATTGACAGCAATAATTTCAACATTATCGGCCTCTTTATATTTTTTATAGTATTTTTGCATATGGGGCATTTCTGCCTTACATGGCCCACACCAGGATGCCCAGAAATTTAACATTACTTTTTTACCCTTCAAATCCGAAAGCTTAACCACATCTCCCGAAAGTGTGGATAATTCAAAGTCTGGAGGGATTGAACCTTTTTCCAATCCGGGCTCTTCTTCCAATGAACTAAAATCTGCACCGATTAGAAATTCATCAATCGGTTTCGGTTTATCTAAATTCGATTTCACCATAATAGCAACCATCGACCCGATAAGTAGTACTGCTAAAATGAATCCAAGTGTTTTCTTACTCATAGTGGTTCCCCCCAATCTAACTTCCGTGCATACATTACTGAAAAAAAGAGTCCGATGAATAAGGTTGAAATAAGCGGCGTCTGAATAAACCCTTCCGGTTGAATAGCGGCAACAAAAATATGAACCGCCATGAACACCCAAGCAAGCTGAAGCGGCCAATTCCCCGCTTTTCGAACATTCATCCAGAAAAACACTGCGAACACTGTAAATACGACAACGGTCATAACCTGTGCTATGATTTCGCCTTCATTCAACAAAACCATCATCACCTGAAACACCGCTTGGACTAAGACTGCGCCTGTAAATAGTGCAAGAAATCCCTCGGCACCAAGCCGCCCTTTCTTCAAGTCCCACAAAACCTTTCCACCAATAAATAAGAGTCCCAAGTAAAACCCGACTGCTCCGCCGTGGAAATAAATGACGGCAAGAGGCGACCTAAGAATAGAACCAAAATCAGTAATAATGATACTCAATTTCCAAACGACTACCAAATAAAAGAATGCATCCCCTATGAGTTCCGCCTGCTTTTTCCCGAAACAGAACCGGACTACACTATATGCAATGGCGAACGCCACAATGAGAGCAATCCAAGACGCTGGAACACTAAGGCTGCCTATGATGAAAAATTTGGTGACTGGCATCCACGCATGACTCCTTCAACACTTAATAGCATTATCGTATCCAAAAATAGCTCCGAAAGCCATCTTTCTAGTCGCAGGAAGAACAAAAAAATCCGCCTCAGTCTTGAGGCGGACACAATTAGTTAGAAAGAAACATAGCGCAGCGGATTCACGGCACTCGGTCCGGATGCTGACCAGCTTCCTATGTGCATTTCAAAATGAAGGTGAGGCCCGGTCGAGGCGCCAGTAGTTCCAATATTTCCGATGTACTGCCCTTTGGCGACATGCTGTCCAACGCTAGTGCTGACTTTTGAAAGATGAGCATATACCGTAGTAAAAATCTGCCCGTCAAACGAGTGAGTCACCATGATGACATTGCCGTAAGTGCCCATTGGACCTGCGTGAGAAACTACACCGTCTCCTGCCGACACGACTGGCGTTCCGGTACTATTCGCAATGTCTGCACCCCGGTGCTGCCTGCTCGTTCCATAGATCGGATGCATTCTCCATCCGAATGATGACGTGTACGTTCCAGATGCAGGTTTCGTCCATGTTCCGCTTGAAACGGGCGGAACATAAGATGATGAACTGCCACTGTTTTGTCTGTCTTTCGCTGCTTTTGCTGCCGCCGCTTTACGTGCAATTTCTGCTTGACGCGCAATTTCAGCTATACGTTTCTGTTCTGACGCAATTTTCCCTGCAACTTCTTTACTTACTTCATGCGTTTCATGCAGATCAGACTCAAGCTTAACTTTTTCACTCGTTAATTTCTTTTGTTCTGCTTCTAGTTGGTCAATCAACTTATTCTTATCAGATTTCTGCGCTAGAAGAGATGCTCTTAGTTTTTGAAGCTCTTTTTTACTCGCTTCTTGCTCGGCAAGTTTCGATTCAACAAGCGCTTTTTCTTTTTCAAGCTGCTCGATATCATTCGCTTGCTGCTCCATAATATTCCGGTCTGCATCCATTAAAGAATTGACAGCCGAAAAACGGTCTATGAAATCTGCAAAACTATTTGCCCCAAGAAGGACGTCAAGATAGTTAACTTGTCCGCCTTTTACTTGCATTGCGCGAACACGGTCACGCAACACTACATCACGCTCTTCAATTTTCTTTTCAAGATCAGCAATTGAAATTCGTAATGCATCGATTTCATCCGTTGTCTTATTTATCTCAGCAATGACACGGTCAATCTGTGCATTGGATTCATTTATTTTAGCGTTGAGCGCAAGAATTTGATCCGTTATTTTTTCGATTTTTGTTTTTTTGACTTGAATTTCAGAGTCTTTTTTATTAATCCCTGTTTTCAATTCACTTTTTTTCATGTCGAGTATTTTCTGTTCTTTTTTCAGGTCCTCCAACGGGCTCGCCAAAACGCCCGTTCCACTAATAATGGTGGACAGGAAAACAACCGCAATCGTACCTGACAGCAACTTTTTGTATCTAATCAACTTCCCAGTTCCCCTTTCACACTCTATC
>DYWT01000051.1 GCA_020742515.1 Sporosarcina psychrophila | reverse complement strand
AAAGCGGCGAAGCGATAGTAGCAGGAATTCCAATTCACTCCGAGTATTGGGGTCTTTTCAGTGGTCTCCCAAAAGCCCTTGTAAAGCGTATACGTGGTATTCATTTATTCAACATATATAGCTGCGTTTTTTGGATTAGTTTCTTATGTGAAAGAATGGTTATAATTCTAATATTTAAATAAAAAATTCATATATTGAAGAATTCAACTCACCTGGTTGATCATTAATTAGAATTTTAGAATATCACTTAAATAATGAACCAATAAAACGAGGAATTATTAACAAAGCATCTGTTAAAGAAAATGCAAGTTCAGCTTTGTCAAATTTATCTAATGAATGCGAGTTCGAACTATCCGTATTATTATTTGGAGTACCTTGTGTAACTATATCATCTTGAATTGGCACTATACCATCCGTGAAAAGGATACATATTGATTTACAATTATTAATATCAGGCGAATCCATCACCTGAAAGTGTATATGTGGCTCTGATGAGTTACCGGAATTCCCGCATAATCCGACAACTTGACCTTGTTTAACGTCCTCTCCCTCTTTTACCATTATAGAATACTGTTTGAAATGAGCTAATAAGCTATATTCGTTATTGAAATGCTTTATAACGATATAATTGCCTGCCGGCTGTAATTCATTCATTTCACTAGGAACGTTATCGATTATATTATTGATCACTTTAACGACTTTGCCATCAGCTGGTGCAACAACCTCTTTATTAAATGCGTAGTAATTTTCATTACGCATTTTTTTATCTTTATACGTTTGATTATCTTTCATGACAACTAAATCATATGCGTATCTCTGTGATTCATATACATAATGATAATTTAGAAATTCATTTTTTCCGCCCCAAAAGACAAACCATTCATCTTTAATAGGCATATTATATAAGTTTTTTGAAGAAGGTCTGTCACTCTTTGGAAAGATTATATAAGGTTTTATCAAAAGACGATGGATATTATTAGTCGAATCGAATACAACGCAAATCACTTTTTCTTTATGGCTATCTAACCATAAATATTGTATACAATACCCTAAAGATGATGTCTCAATTAATTGAAAGCTTTCAACGTTCTTATTAAACGATTGTACTAGTTCTTTAAATTGCTGGAGCGATACTATCTCTTTAAAATCTTTAATACATTGTTTGTAAATGGATTCTGGTTTTCCATGTAAAAAAGAATCTCCGAAATTCTCTGGAGTTATATAATCATTTTGAAATCTGTCCATAAAATCCTCCTTTTTTATTTAAATGTAAGACTGAACCATTTCTTTTGCTATCCCGATGTATTCTTTATTCTAAATCACTTGAGTATTTTTCCGGTAGTAACTCCATTACATTACATTTTACTAATTCACCATTGTAGGGAATGATTACGTCAGTATCCTTACCGTAATCACTTATTAACTCGCGACACATGCCACATGGTGCAACGACCCAACATTTTTCAATGTCTTCTTGTGGATGAGGATGAGCAACTGCTACAATCGTTTCAAACTCATGGTCTCCTTCTGATATTGACTTTCCAATCGCCATTGCTTCTCCACATACCGTTATTCTGCCAACATTTGCTTCGACGTGTACAGCTGCAAAAATATTACCTGATGTAGTTCTGACCGATGAACCAATGTGGTGTCGTCCATATCTATAATTTTTTTCTATTACGTCTTCTGCAGCCTTAATTAATTCATAATCCCTATTTTCCAAAGGTCTAACTTTTAACATAATAACCCCCCTTCTACCACTATTTTTCCTTATTAGTGAAATATTTGTATTTATAGCTTCCTTTCTTCTTTCCTCAAGAGTGAAGACAGTAATCTTACTTCTGAAACATACTGCATTGAATTATTTAAGCATACCAATTGCTACGAATTGGCGTGGAATGGTCTGTTTTATAAAGTTTCCTGAAATACTATTGGTAAGGTGTACACTAGTTATATCCAAAATCATAGTATGAGGATATCAATGTACAGGTTTTATAAACCTTTATCTGCAACATATTTTCGATTGAGGCTATTTAATACACAAGAGATTACGAATGAAAATTGAGAGGGAGTTGTTAAAAATGAAAACTGTAAAAGTTTATCATTATGATGCATTTAGTAACAAACCGAATAAAGGAAATCCTGCAGGAGTAGTTTTGGATGGCGATGAACTAACGGAGATTGAAATGCAAGAAGTAGCTTTAGATATGGGTTTTAGTGAGACAGCTTTTCCTATGCATTCAGACGTTGCCGATATTAGGATTCGTTATTTTACGCCAGGGAGAGAGATGGATTTGTGTGGTCACGCAACTATGGCAACTATTTATGCACTAAAATCAAAAGGATTAATAGGGGAGAAAACGGAGTTAACAATAGAAACAAAAGCGGGGATTTTGCCAATAAGAATAAGTTCGACCATCGAAAACGAACTATACATAACAATGAAACAGGCTTCTCCACAGTTTGAAGAGTTTAAAGGTTCCAAAGAAGATTTAGCTAGGTCAATCGGGCTTGGTATAGATGATATAGAAACTGACTTACCAATTTTATATGGCAGTACAGGCATATGGACATTGTTAATTCCTATAAGAAAGCTTAAAGCATTCAAAAGGATGAAGCCAAATAATAAACAGTTTCCAATGATTTTAAAAGAAATGCCAAAAGCATCTGTCCATCCTTTTTGCCTTGAAACGCATGATTCTAATGCAGATATGCATGCCCGCCATTTCTCTTCTCCATTTTCCGGTACAATAGAGGACCCGGTGACAGGCACTGCTTCAGGTGTAATGGGAGCTTATTATGCCGAAAATATAAAAAATGACTTTGACACTAAATTATCCTTATTAATTGAACAAGGTATTGAAATTGACAAAGATGGAAGAGTACAAGTTGAAGTTATCAAAAATAATCAAACATTTGATATTGAAATTACTGGTAATGCAGTCTTTGTAAAAGAATTTGATGTAACGATTAAAAATAACGAAACATAAATTGGGCGGGGGAGTAAAGTCTCTCATCTTCTTTTTCACCAATGACTATATACTCTTTTTGGCATTTTTTAAGTAGTGCATTATGAAGAGTTATTATAGTAATCTATGAAACTTTTAGTACTTCTTATTGCCATCTATTAGACTATGTGGTATATTTTTTGATGGTTATAGGCAAACTTATTGAAAAATAGGGACGCAAAGCTACGGGTCTAAAGTAATTATTACTATGACGGCTGAGCTGCTCAAGAAATGCTAGATAATAGTCTAGTTTTTTTTATTTGCCTATTTCATTGTGAAATAGGCCTTTTTTATGTGTAAAGAAAGATACAAAAATTGAAGGGGAGGAAATAATTAACATGCGTTTTTTTAAAAACATGTCACTGAAGTATAAGTTGTTACTCACAGTATCTGTCATTGTTTTAGCACTTTTTGCTGTTCTAACGACACAGAGTATCTCTCAATTGAACGGTCAGTTAGAGAATGACCTTGAACAAGAATTGAAAAGTGTTGGCTTATTGACAGCTAGGAACCTCGATTCCAAAGATATAGATGGGTTATTGACAGTTCAAGGTGAAGGCGATTCTGAATTTTTAGAAATGCAAAGAACCTTGGATGAAATAAGAGAAGAACAAGGAATTATGTTTTGGAGTTATATATGGAAAATGGAGGACGATGGTGTCACTCCTATCGGCTATACGGAAAATTTGAATGAAGCGTATGAAGCAGGGGAATTGTTTACCGATCTTGCTCCTGTCCATGTAGATACTGCTAAGCTCGCGATTAAAAATGATCAATCAGAGGTAACAAGCATTTTTGAGGACTCATTTGGATCATGGCGAACAGTTTTCAGCCCTCTTAAAGATGAAAGTGGAAATACAATTGCCGTGTTAGGAATTGATTACTCTGCGGATTATATTGACACCATCATTAAAAAAAGTGTTACAAAACAGATTATTATTGCAGTAATCGGAATTTCAATCTTATTAGTATTGCTGTATTTTACAATTGATCGGCTTCTATTACCACTCAAAAAAGTAGTCATTGTTGCAGACCAAGTGGCAAATGGAGAATTGAACGATGTTGATCTCCAGATCACAAATGATGAAGTTGGACAACTTTCACAATCGATAAAAACAATGGTTTCAAACTTGCAACATGTCATATTAAACATTAGAAATACATCTGATCACGTTGCATCATCAGCTAATCAGCTAACTATGAATGCGACAGAATCGTATATTAGTTCTACAAACGTTTCAAAAGAAATGAAGAATATCGCTCAAAACGCTGAAACTTCTTTGGTAATGACTGAAGAAACAGCCGCTGCAATGGAAGAAACGGCAGGCGGTATACAACAAATTGCTGATTCAGCCAATACTGCTTCTGAATCGTCTCTTTCAGCATCACTTGCTGCTGAACAAGGAAATGAAGTTGTTCAACAGGTGATTGCTCAGATGCAATTAATTAATACATCTGTCGAGCAAATAGAAGAAACTATTAATGGTTTACATGCTAATTCTAACAAGATCAGCGACATTGTGAATATTATTACTGCAATAGCGGAGCAAACAAATTTGTTAGCACTAAACGCTGCAATTGAAGCGGCTAGAGCTGGTGAACATGGGAAAGGCTTTGCTGTTGTTGCAGATGAAGTAAGGAGATTAGCTGAACAATCATCACAGTCAGCTAAAGAAATATTCCAATTAATTCATATGATCCAAACAGATTCTAATGCCTCTGTAACTGTGATGGAAAAAGGGAAAGAAGACGTAAGAGTGGGAATGGATTATACGAATGAAGTAGGTCAGATATTTAAAAGGATTGTACAATCTGCAGACGAAGTGGCAGATCAAATCCGGGAAATCTCTGCGGCTTCTCAAGAAATATCTGCATCGTCTGAAGAAGTCGTGGCATCCGTTAATAATATTAAGAAAACATCTCAACAATCTACCGAGTTTTCATTGAGTGTCTCACAATCAACACAAGAACAATTGGTATCGATGCAGGAAGTGAAAGAAGCATCTGCTTCATTAGGCCAAACTGCAGAGAAGTTGCAATCCCTAATTACAAACTTCAAATTGGAGAGTGAAGATTAATGGATTTAAAGCTTACTGGTAAAAATGTTCTCATTACAGGTTCGAGTATGGGGATAGGCAAGGCAATTGCTTTGGCTTTTGCTGAACAGGGAGCAAATATTTTAATAAACTATATTGGCAGCGATCAAGAGGCCGAAACAGTCCGCCTACAAGCGAAAGATCATGGTGTGAATGCTTTAAAGTATTGTGCAGATGTATCTGACTCTCAACAAGTTAAGGATATGTTCCAGTATATGGACAACCATCTAGGAGCAATTGATATTCTTGTCAACAATGCCGGGTTTGCACAGAATGCTCCGATTACAGATTTAACTGATGAGCAGTGGGACAAAATGATAAAGGTTCATCTTTATGGAAACTTTTATAATTGCCGAGAAGCGGCGAAAAGAATGAAGGAAAAAAATAAAGGTAAAATTATTAATATCTCTTCAGATATTGGAAGTCTAGGGTGTGAAGAATTTACCCATTACTCAGCGGCAAAAGGTGGTATTAATGCTTTTACAAAAGCTTTGGCAAGAGAATTGGCGCCGAATATATTAGTCAATGCTGTGGCGCCAAGCGGAACACATACTGGCATCCTGGAAGCGTTCGGCGAAAATTATATCGCAGAAGAGTCAGCGAAATACCCATTAAAGCGCTTGGCTCAACCCGAGGAAATCGCCAAAACTGTGTTGTTTTTAGCGTCAGAAAATGCAGACTTTTATACAGGTCAAATATTGACTCCAAACGGTGGAGTAGTTATGAACGGATAAAGATATAGATGAGGGGCACTTGAATTGATGAATATTGTCGTGTTTTGTTTGTATTTAATATTTATATATTACATTGGTTATAAAGGGTATAAGCGTGTTAAAACAGCAGAAGATTTAATCGTAGCAGGCTGGAGTATGCCATTATCAGTGGTAACAGGGAGTTTAATTGCTGCGTTATTAGCTGCTCCGTTCTTTTTTGCAGCTGTTGGCTCAGGTTATACAAGTGGAGGTTTTGAAGGGTCAGCAACAATGGGCGGCTTAGGTACATGTATGATTTTAGGCGCTTTAATCTGGACTAAACCTTTAAGAAGGTTAAGAGGATGGACTTTAGCTGATTATTATGGACTGAGATATGGCAGTAAAAAATTAGGTGCATACACGGGAATCGTGATGGCCGTTGCGTTTGGTATTTTCAATGCTGCGGCTCTCACTGTTGGGGGGACTTATATTATCCAACAACTTTTCCAAATTGATTTTCTTCCAGCCGCACTATTATTTGTTTCATTAACGGCGATCTACTCCGTTATTGGAGGCTTATGGGCTGTCGCTTATACCGAAATTGTCCAAGGGGCACTAGCGGTAGCAGGAATCCTTGGGATAACCATATTTGTTTTATTCTATTATCCCGATGTTACATTTAACCCTGATTGGTGGAATGTAAATGAACTATTTAGTAGGGGCGGAGTTGAATTCTGGACGCTCTACTTAGTTCTAGCACTTGGTGATATTCCAGCAGTGGACTTAGGACAACGAGTTGCAGCGGCAAAAAGTCCGCGTGTCGCACAGTTAAGTATGATCATTGCAGGTTCAGTAATCATTGCTATTAGTTGGATACCTGGAATGTTAGGGGAAGCATTTAAATCTATTTATCCGAACAGTTCCAATCCGGAAACATTAATGCTTGTTTTTGCACAAGGCTATTTCCCACCGATTTTATCTGCTATCTTTTTAACGGCGATGGCTGCGATGGGTATGTCGACTGTTGCGGCATGTTATGTAGCAACCTCGGGAATTGTTACTAAAAATATTTATTTAGATTTTATTAATAAAAATCCTGATCCGAAAAAACTATTATTTTTTTCCAGAATGGTGATTCTTGCAAGTGCTTTGTTAGGTTTAATCCTAGCGCTAAGTGCTCAAAAAGTTATCGATTTAGCTTATTTAGCATGGGATGTTGTATTTGTTACGTTGTTCTGGCCGATTGTTTTAGGACCGTTTTGGAAACGTGTAAGTACTCCGGCAGTATGGGCTAGTATATCTGTTGGACTCGTATATTATGTTATTACGTCACTTACTCATGTTCCGGGGCCAAACATTCAATCGGATGGGTTTTTGGGCTTATTGGGCGAGTTATGGCTAGCACCTGTTTTCTCGGGTGTGATTTTTTCCGGGATTACAATTGTCGTGGTAAGTTTATTAATCCCGCCTACCCAACATGTTCTTGACATGCATGAGATTGAAAAAAATAAAGAACTTGATCACGTAGGAAGTAAAGAAGAACTAGAAATAGAAAATACATCTAAACAGCCTACTATCTGATTCGGTAACAGGACACGCTCAAGAGCATGTCCTGTTTTTGTGAATTCTCCCAACCCTATCTGATTAAATCATGAACCCATATAGCTTTGTTTAAATAGTAATTTCGGGAATTGAAAACTTTATATCGTAGTTAGAAGCTCAAATTATGAAAACGCTTCGCAATGAAAGCCAAGTCTTCCAAAAATAAGTGCCGTAAGTTAGGACGACGCCTAACCGCAAGCGGATGGTAGGCGACTGCACTCTGAAACCCTCGTACATCGTGCCAACTGGCTCGCAATGATTTGACTTCGGCTTCGGGATCTTGAAAAAAAGCTTGGACCGCCACGTTCCCTAAGCAAAGAATTAGAGAGGGGTTCTTTTCTTGAAGCTGTTGTTCCAAATGCCTCATACAAATTTGCCGCACCAAGTCTTTGTCATATGCACGCACAGGTTTTCTTTTAAGGATAAAAGTGACGTACAGATCATCTATATTCAAGCCTGCTTCATTCGCAACTTCTTGCAGTGTTTGCCGCGTTCCACAAAGAAATGCCTCATCCTCACGATTTTCACGTGCCCCAGGATTATCTAGAATAATCATAATCGGCGCTTTCGGATTGCCTTCACCCCATACCATCCGTGTCCCTTGCTCATATAGGCCGCAATCCCGGCAATTTTTAAGGTGATCAGGGGTTGGTTCCTCTAACAGTATATTGGGACAGAAGTCAGGCATTAATCTCAGCTCACTTTAATGTTATTTTCAATAAGGAAAGCTTTCCACTAACCGATGGATTTCAAACAGGGATACAGCATATAGGTTAAATGTGGTAGAATTGTTATATTATTTTGATGGCAATTATTTTTATGCGAATGGGGTGTGGGGATGGAATTTAGACACTATCAGGATGTGCAAGAATTTGCAGTGAAAGCTGAACCGGTTGTATCGGAAAGGGAAGATGTATACAGTCTTTTTTTCGGTGTACTGCAGGCAATTAAAGCAGGTCGATACGATACCCCTTTTATGGCAACGATTGAAGAGGAGGGGCAGGTGCTCGCCTTATTTCAAATGACTCCTCCACATCCGTTGAACCTTATTTTTACGGATGACAAACGTTTGGAAGAATGTATGGATTTGTTAATAAGAAACCTATTGGAACTTGAAATTGAAATGAATTCCATCATTAGCTTAAAACCATGGGCATACCTTTTTAGCGAGAAGTGGGAAGTAAAAACAGGTATGACTCATAAAGTGTTAATGGATCAAGGTTTGTATCGATTGGATACAGTCGATGAAACATTGGTGCCCAGTCCGGGTTCGTGGCGGTTTGCGCTCCAGGGAGATTGTCCGCTTATCGAAAAGTGGTTCAATTTGTTTGAAGAAGACGCGGGTTTGCCACTTACTGCAAGGAAAGATGTAAAAAAACGAGTTGAATCATTTGTGGCCAACCAGGAAATATTTTTGTGGGAGCATGATAAAGTTGTCGTTTCGATGATGAAAAAAGCTCGTCCAACGAATCATGGCGTAACTGTTTCCCTAGTGTTTACACCAAAGGAACAGCGAAAGAAGGGCTATGCTCGAACAATGGTCGCTGCTGGAACAAAAGAACTTCTAAAAAAATATGATTTTTGTGTGCTTTATACTGATCTAATGAATCCGACAGCAAATAAAATCTACCAGGAGATTGGCTACAAACGAATTGCAGATTCTGTACAGCTTGGGTTCAGATAGAAGATGTAAATCACAAAATTGAACGGGATTTTTATGAAAAGAAAGCGGAAGAGGTTGATAAGAAAGTGAACAATTGATTTCTCTTCTAGAGTTAATTCAAAAAAGCCAGGAGTTGCTACTCCAGGCTTTTTTGATGTGAAATCCGGTTCTAGCTATCTTATCGTGGAAAAATATTGAGTTTTTCAATCCGTACTATTGCTTCTTTTAAGCGATCCTCATTTTCCAATAAGCCTACACGGATATACCCTTCCCCATACTTTCCAAAAGCGTGGCCTGGTGCTACAGCGATGTCTGCTTTGTCCAATAGTAATTTGGTGAAAGATTCACTTGTATATCCTTCTGGGATAGGAAGCCAAGCGAAGAAGGAGGCAGTAGGCGCAACGACATCCCAGCCGATTCGTTTACATTCGGAAATTAAGACATTTCGACGGCTTTCGTAAAGTGAGACAAGCTCATCCACACAGTCCTGGTTTCCCGATAATGCCTCTGTTGCTGCACGCTGAATTGCTGGAAATATATCTATGAATAAATGGTCCTGTAATAAGTTGATTGCTTCAATGATTTCGGCATTTCCTATGGCAAAACCGACCCGCCATCCTGCCATGTTATAGGTTTTTGACAATGTGTACATTTCAATTCCAACTTCTTTTGCACCTTCTGCTTGTAGGAAGCTGACAGGTTTTGCCCCGTCAAAACCGATTCCACCATAGGCGAAGTCATGCAAAATTGCAATATTATTGGCTTTTGCCAAAGTAACTGTTTCTTCGAAAAATGGAAGCGTTGCGGTTGCACTCGTTGGGTTATTTGGGTAGTTTAAATACATTAATTTTGCTTGCTTTTTTTGTTCATCGGAGAGAGCAGAGTAATCAGGTAAAAAATCGTTTTCTGCAAGTAATGGCATTAAGTCATATTTAATATTGGCCAAGCTTACACTCGATAAATAATCGGGATATCCTGGATCAGGCAATAAGAGTAATTCATCATCGTTCATAATCGCGAGGGGTAACTCGACCAATCCCGGCTTTGTTCCAAATAGAATTGCTACTTCCGTTTTAGGATCAATATGAACATCGTATTCCCGTTTATAAAATTCGGCAACGGCCTGTTTTAATTCGTCAGTCCCTCTGAAAGGGGAGTATCCGTGTGTTGTTGGATCTTCAACTGCTTCTTGAAGTGCTTTTACAATATGTGGAGGAGTCGGTTGATCTGGATTTCCACGCCCCAAGTTAATAACATCACGCCCTTCCGAAAGTGCTTCTTGAACGTTTCGAACAAGTGATGCGAAAAAGTGCGGCGGTAAATTCTTGAGTCGATTTGATAGTGTCATGTAATAACCTCTTTTCTATGTATTCACAACTTTTATTTTAAAAGGTAAGAAAGTATAAATTTATCACCTGGAGCAGTGACTAGGCTCCAGTACTTTTCTTAATGTCAGTATACATGGAATGAAAAGAAAATGATAATGACTTTTGAAGTTTCAAATATATTATTATATTGACAATCTTATGGGGACATACTATTATGAAACTTATCAATCAAAACAATTACATAATAGTACTTATCAAGAGAGACTGAGGGATAGGCCCGATGACGTCCAGCAACCCCTTGCGTAATGTAAGGAAGGTGCTAACTCCTACAGAGTGAACTTCATTCTGAAAGATGAGCTGAAACCTTTTTATTTTTCGGTGCTTCTTTCATATATGAGAGAAGCATTTTTATATGGTCAGACATCTGAGATTTCGTACTTCTATTTATAGAAAGAGGAGAATTGCATGATTCAAATTCAAAACGTGTCAAAAGTATACAAAACAAAAGAAAGAATCGTGACTGGTGTTGATAATGTTTCACTAGACATTAACACGGGAGAAATTTTCGGAATCGTAGGTTACTCAGGTGCAGGGAAGAGTTCTCTTATCCGTTGTCTAAATTTGTTGGAAAAACCAACGAGCGGAACGATTTTAGTAGATGGATTAAATTTGATGAAGTTACGGGGTAATAATCTCCGTCAGGCACGTTTGAAAATAGGAATGATTTTTCAACACTTTTATTTAATCAGCCAAAAGACTGTATATGAAAATATTGCATTTGCTTTACGGGCTGCAAAAACACCTACCAATAAAATTAGCAGCCGGGTAACGGACTTACTGGAAATGGTAGGTCTTTCTGATAAACGGGATGTCTATCCTGCACAGCTAAGTGGTGGTCAAAAGCAGCGGGTAGGTATTGCCCGGGCACTAGCGAATAACCCTTCAGTGTTACTGTGTGATGAAGCAACATCCGCATTAGATCCAAATACGACGCTATCTATTTTAAGGCTGTTGAAGAAAATAAATAAGGAATTACAGATTACAATCGTTCTAATAACACATGAGATGAATGTCGTGAAAGAAATTTGTGATCGTATGGCAATTATGCAAGATGGAAAAGTGATCGAAGAAGGACAAGTATATGATATATTTTCAAATCCTCAAGAAGAATTAACGAAAGAATTTATCAGTAGTGTTGTGTCATTTGATGTACCGGCAATGATTTTGAGCAAGTGCACGGGCAAACTGGTCAAGGTCATGTTTAAAGGTGATGTTGCAGGCGATGGAATTATCTCAGATACCGTGCAGCAATTTACTATACAAGGTAATTTCCTACACGGCTCCATTGAATATATTCAAGAAAGGCCACTTGGTACTTTCCTGATGGAACTAAAAGGAGAAGATGACGAAATAGAAAAGGCAATTGCCTATATGTCATCACGAGCTGCTCAAGTGGAGGTAATCGACAATGGGAATTGATTTTCAACACGTTTTAGAGTTAATGCCTGATATTACAAAAGCATTTGGAGAAACGCTTTATATGATAAGTATTTCTCTCGTTATTGCACTTGTTATTGGTCTTCCGCTAGGGATTTTGCTGTTCACTACCGATAAAGGATTATTTTTAGAAAATCGGGCATTGAACTCAGTTATTGGTTTTATCGTCAATATGGTCCGTTCTGTGCCGTTTATAATTCTGCTCGTCGCGTTAATTCCTTTAACTATTTTAATAGTAGGTACCCCGATAGGCCCTGGTGCGGCTAGTGTTTCGTTATCTGCGGCAGCAATCCCTTTTTTCGCAAGAATTGTGGAGACTTCACTAAGGGAGATTGATAAAGGTGTTATCGAAGCTGCAATCGCTGTTGGTGCAACTCCGTGGATGATTATCAAAGATGTACTATTGCCAGAAGCAAAAACAAGTATTATTCAAGGCGTGACACTTACAGTAATTAGTTTGGTTGCCTACTCAGCTATGGCTGGTGTTGTTGGTGGTGGGGGAATCGGGGATTTAGCAATTCGATTCGGCTACTACCGTTACGACAATACAATAATGGTAGTGACCGTGGTGATATTAATACTATTTGTACAAGTTATTCAATTTGCAGGAGATCGGATTTCAAAAGTAATTGATAAAAGATGATGGGGAGAGAAAAATTATGAAAAAGTTTCTATTAGTCGTATTAGTACTCGTACTTGGAACCGCACTTGCTGCTTGCGGTGGCAAAGAAAAAGCTTCGGATGTCAAATCCTTGAAAATTGGTGCAACCGCTGGTCCATATAGTGATATGTTGAAAAAGGCGATTATTCCTGGACTTGAAGAAAAGGGTTATAAAGTTGAACTAATTGAGTTTAGTGATTATATTCAGCCGAACAATGCACTAGCAAGTGGTGATATTGATGCAAACCTGTTTCAAAACACGACTTATTTAGAAAATGTCGTTAAACAAACGAAAGAGGAGTTATCACCACTTATTATCGTACCAACAGCTCCAATGGGCATTTATTCGAATAAATTCAAGACAATTGAAGCTATTGAAGATGGAGCAAAAGTTACCATTCCAAACGATCCTGTTAATGGAGCCCGCGCCCTTTTAGTGTTACAGGATGAAGGTCTAATTGAATTAGATCCAAATGCAGAAGTGCTAAAAGTATCTGAAAAAGATGTAACAATGAATAAGAAGAACTTGGTGTTTCAGCCAATCGAAGCGGGTCAGCTTCCACGTTCAGTTGACGGTACTGATTTAGCGGCAGTTCCTGGAAACTTTGCCTTGGCTGCAAGTATGAATTTATTAGATGCGCTAGCACTAGAGGACATGCTTGATATATACAGAAACGTAGTTGCAGTAAAAACGGAAAACATTGATAAGCAATTTGCTAAAGATATTATTGAAATAGTAGAATCAGCAGAATTTGAAAAAGTAATTGATTCAGATTTTGAAGGCTTTGGTAAACCAGAGTGGATGAAGTAAAATCTAACTAGCAACGTCAAAAAGCTGACGAGACCATTACGGTTTCGTCAGCTTTTTTGTTCTTCCTGCCTAGGAAATTATAAAATCTTGTACAGTGGATAACCTGCGAAAGCTGATATTTCACGTCTAGACTCAAGCGCCTCTGAACTGGCGCTTGCGCTTTTGTTTTATTGTGAAACGTTAGCCGTTTCGTTTGCCTCAATTTCTTCCGTCAACACAACTAGCTGATCAATCAAATCACCGATATAAGCAATTGTGTCACGCAATGGTTTTTCTGTTGTAATATCGACACCTGCCA
>DYWT01000050.1 GCA_020742515.1 Sporosarcina psychrophila | reverse complement strand
ATTATTTGCAGCTTTACTGGTGATTACGCTTTTACTTTCACCTATTGGAAACTATGTTTTCAACGACCATACGACAGCTGAGGCGAAACCTTACAAGTCAGGAAAGAAAAGTTTTAACACAAATAATGATAGTAAGTTTAACAATTCAACTATCCAAAAGAAAAAAGATGTTTCTAACGCAAAAAAATCCACAACAACTGCAAAGAAAAAAGGCGGATTCACGTCAGGTGGTCTTATGAAAGGGCTATTTATCGGTGGTCTTGCTGGATTACTATTTGGTAGTTTATTTGCGAACATGGGTATTTTAGGATCTCTTCTTGGCTTCGCAATCAACGCTATTGCGATCATCTTTTTAGTAGTTATTATTCGTAAAATTTTCGTCATGTTAAAAGAGAAAAAGAAAAAAGAAGAGATAAATCAATGGAGGAGTTAACTATTTCGGAGCAGGATATTATTAATGCAATCTGCGTTTATCATTCGCGCAAAAAGTATGTGACTCCTGAAGATGTTCAAGTGGAACTAATGTATGACGATAATGATGGATTTTCTGCGGAGGCTTTTGTAAATGGGCAACAGCAAATTCTCATTACTTACGATATAATTGCAGCTCTGCGTTTATGGCTCAAGGAATTTTTGAACAGAGACCCTTTCGCTGCGGGTATAAAACTACTTTTAGATGACAAGGAAGGTATTATTGCGGCAGTTCATTGAGACTGTTCAATGGAAATGAGTTAGTATTTTTGCACAAAAAACAAAAAAATTAGACAAATAAAAACACTCCTTGAATCGAGTTCAGCACTTCGCTAAATCGATCATATATGGGAGTGTTTTTTTACTCTCTAGGTCTTTTTTATTTTCTGAATTATTTGTAACTTGACTAGGTGACTGTCACCCCTTATTATTCATTTGTAAATCCCAATCCCCAGCCCAAACATTCTCTACCTATGCTATTATTAACATTGTTCGAAAAAAGAGGTTCGAAAACTCCCTCTCTAAAAAACTAAGGAGATGTTCAGATTGAAAAATGAAAAAGCGGTTGTCGTCTTTAGTGGCGGCCAGGACAGTACGACATGCCTGTTTTGGGCATTGAAGAATTTCCGCGAAGTTGCAACGGTCACTTTCGACTATGGTCAGCGACATGTAAAGGAAATCGAGTGTGCTAGAGAAATTGCAGACGAGCTCGGAGTATCTTTCAAAGTGCTAGATATGAATTTGATTAACCAGCTGTCTGCGAATGCCTTGACGCGGGATGATATCGAGGTAAAGGAAGTGGAAGGTGAATTGCCGTCGACTTTCGTACCAGGTAGAAATCATCTGTTCCTTTCATTCGCCGCAGTTTATGCGAATGCAATTGGCGCTCGGCACTTAATTACAGGTGTAAGTGAAACGGACTTCAGTGGTTACCCAGATTGCCGTGATAATTTTATAAAAGCATTGAATGTGACGCTCAATTTGGCGATGGATGGGCAATTTGTCATCCATACCCCATTGATGTGGCTCGATAAGTCCGAAGTATGGGCTATGGCTGATGAACTTAATGCGCTCGAGTTTATTCAGAATAAGACACTTACTTGTTACAACGGAATTCCAAGCACAGGCTGCGGGGAATGCCCTGCCTGTGTATTACGGAATGATGGACTAGCTGTTTATTTATCCAACAAGTCTGTAGGTGTCTCTGAATGATGCAGCAATTTTATCCACAAGTTCAACATTCTTATCGTTTTGAACTGAACAAGGATATGCATTTTTCTGCAGCACATTTCATTCCAAGCGAAGATGCTGGTAAATGCCAAGTGATGCATGGGCACACGTATTTCTTAAATATAACAATTGGAGGCAATGAGTTGAATTCAATTGGGTTTCTGATTGATTTCAAAGAACTCAAAAACCTCATTCATGATAAATACGATCATTCTGTACTGAATGATCATCCTGAATTTAAGAACAGTTTTCCAACAACTGAGCTGCTAGCGGAACAGATCAGCAATTCGATTCAAGAAGTTCTCCAGACGACAAGCAATAAACCTGTGTGCCTTCAAGTTATTGTTCGGGAAACGCCGACAAGTTTCGTTATTTACCGTCCGGAACGGGAGGTAAACGTATGAAGATCCCTGTGATGGAAGTATTCGGTCCGACTATTCAGGGTGAAGGAATGGTTATGGGACTGAAAACGATGTTTGTCCGAACAGCTGGATGTGATTATTCCTGCTCTTGGTGCGATTCCAGTTTTACGTGGGATGGCTCAGGGAAGAGTACGTCAAAACAACCGATAGAGATTATAGAGGAACTTAAGGAAATTGGGGGGCAATCATTTTCACATGTCACAATTTCAGGTGGGAATCCCGCCCTTCATAAAGGTATCGGAGAACTTGTCGATTTATGTCATGAACAAGGTTGGAAAGTTGCGGTCGAAACACAAGCATCTTTATGGCAGGACTGGTTAATAAAAATCGATGATATCACGCTTTCCCCAAAACCACCGAGTTCAGGGATGATAACTGACTTCAGTAAACTAGATTCATTTATGGAGAAACTGATTGATTCGAACACTAGCCTAAAAGTCGTCATTTTCGACGAGAAGGATTTCGAGTTTGCCGCAGTAGTTCATCTCCGTTATCCGGCGTTTCCTTTCTTTCTACAAGTAGGAAATGATGATTCGACGACAACTGATGATGCCCTTCTTATTTCAACATTGTTGAAACGATACGAGTGGCTCATCGAGCAAGCGATCTGCTCGCCGATAATGAATGACGTCAAAGTATTGCCACAGCTGCATACACTTGTATGGGGCAATAAACGCGGGGTTTAATTTTATAAATAAAAAATACCTGGCATCGAAACAAGTGAAATATGTTTCGGTGCAAGGTATTTTTAATTCACGCAAAGACACAGATGTAATATCTTGAATTACACCCATTATTCCTCTATAATATGAGAGTTGGGAAAACTTAAATATACGAAAATATTTTTGCGAACCTTTACTAATGCCTATTCTTCTATACCCGCTAATAAACTAGAGTAAACATATAAAATTTTAAATGAGAGCAAGGGAAATGCATGAATAAAAGAAACCTAAATAAGCGCATTAAACAAAGTATCAGTGCGACCGCAAAAGCTGTTCACATGGATACCTTGCTAAAGCACCAGCATTCAGGCGTTAATATGAGCTATAATTTCATCCATAACTTTGTCGGTTTTGATGTATTACGTATCAAGGAAGCTAGAAAGAGTATGCAAGAGCCCGTTTCCTTGGAAACATACATTCAGACACTAACATTGCATGAATTAGGTCACGCAGTTGACCGGGAAGCATTATTGGATTCGTTGCCGCGAACAATTGAAATTTATCTCATGAAGCGAAAATATACGGCTTTCGAATACCGTAGATCTATCAATCATTTTGCAATGATTATCGAAGAACATGTGATGAATATTGAGTTTGAAGAAACAGCTTGGAGAAATGCTGAAATGTTGAACAGATTTTATGGTATTGTCAACTGGGGAGATTTTGAGAAAGTAAAAGCCCATAGTTTGGCAACTTATAAAAATTTGTATGAAAATGATCTACGTCTTTATCAGGCACTAACTGCAGAAATGAGCATACAAGCCGCGGGTTAATAGAAAGTTCATATTTTGTTGAAATAGACTTTTATCAAGTAAGAGTTGATAATATCTATAAGGAATTCATCATCAACTAATACAACTGTTTCCGTCAAACTACAAAACAAAGCCCCGACATTATTTTGCGATGTGTCGGGGCTTTGTTTTGCAATTAGGGAAAAATGGTACTTAACTATTCTCTCCGTTACCGTTACTATTACTGTTTTTTCCGCCTTTTCGGCCGGCTTCTGATTTACTCATCTTGCCGTTGTTATTGTTATCGTTGTTATTATTATCATTTTGTTGAGCTCTGGCTTCTCCGCCTTTTTGACCGATTTCCTCGTAGAAGTCTCTGTCATGGTTTTTCGCTGTTGCTTCTACGCCTTTACGACCCGCTTCTTCTACAGTCATCCCATTCTGGTTATTATTTCGATTGTTATTATTGTTTTTCGCCATTATTGAACCTCTCCTTTTAAAAAATTTGGTGTATCGGAAAATGATTATCGCTAATATGAAAAAATCGAGACTTTATTTAATTAAGTTTGGATATGACATTAACTATCTTGTCCATTACCGTTACTGTTTTTTCCGCCTTTTCGGCCGGCTTCTGATTTACTCATCTTGCCTTTATTATCGTTGTTATTATTGTCATTTTGTTGAGCTCTGGCTTCGCCGCCTTTTCTGCCAATTTCTTCGTAGAATTCTCGATCGTGGTTTTTCGCTGTTGCTTCTCCGCCTTTACGACCCGCTTCTTCTACGGTCATCCCATTCTGGTTATTATTTCGATTGTTATTATTGTTTTTCGCCATTATTGAACCTCTCCTTTTAAAAAATTTGGTGTATCGGAAAATGAATAAAGCTTCTATGAAAAATCGAGAAATTATTTATTAAGTATGGATATGAATGTTAACTATCTTGTCCATTACCGTTACTGTTTTTTCCGCCTTTTCGGCCGGCTTCTGATTTACTCATCTTGCTACTATTATCGTTATCGTTGTTATTATTGTCATTTTGTTGAGCTCTGGCTTCTCCGCCTTTTTGGCCGATTTCCTCGTAGAAGTCTCTGTCATGATTCTTGGAAGTAGCTTCTCCGCCTTTTCTGCCAATCTCTTCGTAAAAGTCACTGTCATGGTTTTCCGCTGTTGCTTCTCCACCTTTTCTACCAATCTCTTCGTAGAAGTCTCTATTGTGGTTCTTTGCTGTTGCTTCTCCACCTTTACGACCCGCTTCTTCTAGGGACATTCCATTCTGGTTACTGTTACGATTATTGTTGTTGTCGTCTTTTGCCATTACTGAACCTCTCCTTTTAAAAGTTTTGGTCTAACACTCTCTTATATATCCGAACTGGAGCCAAATAAACTAACGCAATAGAATCGAAAGAAAAGTAATCAGATTGTTACAACGTAATTAATTTGTAACAATCTGATTACTTTTCATCATTTTTGAAAGATTACTATAGTAGATCTGTAGTTTACTTTCCTTTGAGGAAAACCAACTCTCTATTTTGCTATCCCATTTACTCACGCTGAATATGACGAAAGAACAAGCAATTTTGTCATACTGCTGTTTTCATTATTAGCTTTTAGCATCATATATCAGTTAACCTGCTAACAGTCAAAAATGACCTCCGATCGGTGTATCCTAATGGAATGCGATGGAAGTCATCGACAGGTATATGTATTGTCTTGCATCTGTGTCCCTGAAACTAGGTTTACGGAAATAGATGCTAAACCTTGCATTTAAATTAAAAAACTTTATTAAGTACTTTTTCTACCCACTCCTCATTTTCTTTCATTCCAACCTGTTCACATAAAGACTTATGGAGCCGTTTAAATTCAGGTATGATTCTTTTGAGTATCTGCATAATTTCAAGGGGATCCCTTGACGCGTTCCAACTTCTAAGAAGCTGCAGCTGCCAGTCTTTCAAAGGGCTTCTTTCCCCTTCTACTTTTGCCCAGTCACCAAAAAGATTTGGTTGAAGTTCTGCCTCCATATACCATGCTTTAACAATGGAAAACCGTATATTATCCAGACATTGTAATGCATAGTAGATCTCATTTCTCATGACTCTCCGATATACTTCATGAAGATATGCAAAGAATTTTGATCGCCATAATTCTATAATTTCAGGTGTTAATTCATAAGAAAGCGTCATTGATTTGTCTATGATATCTTCTAACATTTCGCTGGTATCAAAGAAAACTTCAATATTTCGCATCCAAACTGATGGCATAATATCGGTTAAATGATAATAAAACGTATCAACCTTAACAAAGTTATCGTAATGAGCAGTACTGTAGTTTGTATAAGGTAAGTCTTCGTAAAATAACACATTTCCCCATTTGCTAGCTCGTTGCTTCTTATTTTTTCGATATCGATCGTACACCTCATCTTTAACTACGATTCGAAGATCAATATCCGAAAAATTGTCGGTGTTGCGATTCCCAAGAGACCCCCATAAAATACAGCAATGATGTCCTCGTCTTGTACTAAGTCTTGCTCAATTGCTTTTTTAATCGCTTGTCGATATATTGGAAGTTTCACGTCTCTTTCCTTATGATTAGAGTCATATCGCTCATACATTTAACAACCCTCCCTAGAAATATAGTAAAAGCACAAAAAGTTGGCACATTGAATATTCATTACTACTTTTCCTTCGTTAGTATCTAACTATTATTAATTACTGTATCATATGCACAACCGAATTATCTGTTAATTAACTTTAGGCAGAGGGTGCTGACTCAGTGTCACCAAAATATGCTATTGTTCAATACAAAGTATCCCTTTTGATGTCAATGCTACATCAAGAGGGATATTTACGAAAATATCACTACTTTGTTCTGCCTACTTTATTTTTTCTCGTTTGTTGAATTTCGATTTTTATTCTCAGGCGATTTCTTTTCAACTGAATCTTCATTAGAGGATTCACGTAACTTCGAAAAGTCTGTTTCCTCACCGAATTCAGTGTCATAATTGAGATTTCTATAGCTCTGACGGTTTGTATCTACCTCTACTTCTTCCAATGGATTAAACAAAATACTCAAGCAAGCCAGTCCGCTTAGTCCTACAAGAGCATAGATTACCCTTGACAAAAACGCCCCTTGTCCGCCAAATACTGATGCTACCAAATCAAATTTAAATAATCCAATTAAGCCCCAGTTAATAGCGCCAATTATTACTAGAGCTAAGGCAATCCTTTGTATTGTTCTCATGAATTTACACCCCCTTCACTTTCTAAGCTGTTCCAAGAATTAATCAACGCCGTAATCACCTGTGGTAGTTCATCAATACCAAGCCTGTAGTTGTAAGGGCTTTTCTAAATATTGCAGGGATATTCCCCTTGCGAAAAGTCAGTACAAAACACTTCTCCTTTTAAGTGCTTGGTTCCTTATTATCTTCTGCAAAAAAAGTGTTTTAATACATAAAATATAAATTGAGTGAGTTTATAATACCTTTATGTTATTAGTTCATGAACGTTTTCTATATCCTAATTCAAGCGCGCTAAATAATTGAGAAATAAAAAATCCGAACAGGAAGGATTCAGCTCAAGACATGAATGCTGAACATTTCCTCTCGGATACAGAGTTAAAATAGCGGAATTTTTGTACAGTTTTTCCGTTCATTAGTTGGTTAATCTGCTGTTCGATAATATTAGTACTCTAACGATATATCATTGGCAGAGTAATTTGCAATTGCAGGAGATAACAATAAGCCTAGCTGATAACGATTAATCTCTCCAAGGTGAATTGAATGATTCAAAAAGTAACTCCAATATTATTTCTACGTCAGTTTATCCATAGTTGTTAGATCTCACTTTAAATCTTTTAAATAAACACCATAAATTTTCCATGGATTAAAGTCTAGTTTTTTATAAAAATCCACTAAAATGGTCCAATCAATGATGATTGTTTCGATATTTCGTTCTTGCAAATAAGCCATTGCCGCTTGAACGATCGCTAATCCGTACCCTTGCTTTTGTTCATTCGCATCAATCCCTAATGGACCTATCCCTCCAACTTTTTGTTCAAAAAGAGGACTCCAGTAAACGTTTTGTGCGATGAAAGGCGAGTGGCTATCATTAATTCTACAAAACCCTATGATTTGACCTTTCTTTTTGACGACAACAAATTCTCGTCCATCCCCATTCATTTCAAAGTACTTCATCGTTTCATAGACCCATCTTCCGGGAAAACATCGTTCTAGAAATGAAATTAGTTCTTCTTGTTCCGCCTTTTTAAGAATTGTAAATGCAACTGAATTATCAACAGGTAAGTCATATTTTTTATCCAGGTGATTAATCAAGTCATATGTGTCTACTCTTTTAGTGTAGCCATGTTTTTCCGCTAACTTTTGCGCATCCTTATATTGATCCGGTATACCCGAGAAATAGTGAAAGGGGTCACCACCCAATTGCATCTCTTCAACACCATTTCCTTTTAATTGTTCTTCTGCTTGTTCAAGTAGCGTTGTGCCAATCCCTTTTCCCTGGTAAGCACTGTCTACTAATAGCACTTGGATCCAACCCTTTTTAGTATCCATTTTCACATCTATTTTTTCTTGCCATCGTTTAGCAACTACAAATCCAATCACACGATCTTGTTCATCTACCG
>DYWT01000049.1 GCA_020742515.1 Sporosarcina psychrophila | reverse complement strand
CTTTAAAATATGGAAAAGATGGCAACTTGATTCGGATCGAAGCCGATAAGGTAGGTTCAGAAGCCGTTGTCTCCGTTATTAACAATGGTAAGATGATACCCAAAGAATCACTGGACGAACTCTTTAATCGTTTTTACCGCGTAGAAGCTTCGCGTTCCCAACAAACGGGTGGAACCGGCTTGGGCTTAGCTATTGCTCAGAGTATTGTATCGCTTCATGGCGGCTATATTTATGCTGAATCCAACGATAAAGAAACTAAGTTTGTCATGCATCTGCCTCTCAAACAAACGAGCTGTTAACTCGCTATGTACGGGTCCACCCGTTATTGGTGTTTTTACTTAATTGCATATAGCGTTCTAACAAGACCACAAAAACGCGATTTCCTGAGCTCAGGAAATCGCGTTTTCTTGAACCGACCTAGTCGTTACCCCTCGAACCAGCCTTCATTCTCAAAGAGTCACCAGAGATATACTATAAACCAGCCATCTTTAATCCATGATAAATTCCATCTTCATCCGATATCAAAAAATATCACACTGTTCTGTTCAGCCATTCAGATACTCCTTTATTTCATCATTACTATCTATTCTAACCTTTAAAAGGACTTACAAGTCAATTAATGTGGATTATCAATTTTTTACTATAATTTTTAAGATAGACCAATAATCCCTTTGACAATTTTCTAAATACAGTGTAAATTGATGTCTAACAATTAAATTACCGAATTCTCTTATCCAGAGAGGCGGAGGGACTGGCCCTTTGAAGCCTCGGCAGCGGACTCATACGAGTACTGTGCCAATTCCAGTAGTGTAATGCTTGAAGATAAGAAGAGTGACCTTGTTTTTTTATATGACAAACCTCTTCTTATTCTATGAGAAGAGGTTTTTTAATTGAAAAAAATATGAGGTGATGGAAGTGACAAAGGAAAATTTGTACGTATCGAATGAATTATTAAAAGCAATTGAAGTATTAAAAGAAAAAGAATGGGTGGATCTAACTCATACATTCGGTCCAGATTCTCCACATTTTTCTGCATTTGAAGATGCTGAATTTAAAACACTTTTCACACATGATGATGGCTTTTTTGCACAAAGATTTACCTTCCCTGGGCAGTATGGAACACATATAGATGCCCCAATTCATTTCGTTCGAGACACACGTTATCTAGAAGAACTAGATTTAAAGGAACTAGTATTACCTTTAGTTGTTATTGATAAATCAAAAGAGGCAGCATTAAATAATGACTTTACACTATCCGCGGAAGACATTCTTGCATTTGAAGAAGAATATGGACAGATTGAAGCTGGAAGTTTTGTTGCGTTGAGAACGGACTGGAGCAAGCGTTGGCCAAATAAAGACTTGTTTAACAACAAAGATGAAGAAGGAAATGCTCATGCACCTGGTTGGGGATTAGAGGCTTTGCAGTTCTTATTTAAAGAGAGAAAGATTAAAGCAGTTGGCCATGAAACATTTGATACCGATTCTGCAGTTGATTATCGAAAGAATGGCGCACTGTTTGGTGAATATTATGTGCTGGAACAAGATACATACCAAGTGGAATTATTAACTAACTTAGATAAAGTTCCAGCAAAAGGGGCAGTAATCTTTAACATTGTTCCAAAAGCTGAGAAAGCATCTGGATTCCCAGTACGTTCATTTGCATTATTACCATAATTATAGAGTAATGTTTTAACTTCATTATCTAAGAAGGAACGTTAATAATATTAATCAATTGAGCGGTCCGAATACACGTAGACTCCTGTGGGAAGAAAGGCACAGGAGTCTACGTGTATTTCCGGAGCGGGTTAGTTGCACCCAAATCGTATAGTCTGGTTTCAACTAAATAGAATAATTTTTCCCCAACCTCCTTTTATCACTTCTTAATCCCATTCTTTCATTCGATTGACAACATTCTTTTTAAACGTCGATACAATGGTGTCTTTTCCTTCTGAACTTTTTTGTTTTTGCCATTCATTGTAACTTGCAAGCGCTAATAAAATTGATCCTTTTCCGCCGACAGTAATCATTGTTCTAATTAATGCATCTGCTACAAACTCTCAGCTAAGTAGTATTTCAAACGCATAGAAAGTTTGCGCAATATAAAAACTACTATTAGTGTGGTGCTAGTAGTGATGAATAGCTTTTTAAAAGTGGCATAGTCGTAAGATTCACGGCTATGCCTTTTGTCTTGCCTTCTAACACCGTTGATTTCCACTTCAGGTGGACGCTTTCCGCGGGTATGGCTTGAGCCTCCTCAGAAGAAGTTCACTTCCTGCGGGGTCTCAAGACTCATGCTTTTCCCGCAGGAGTCGCCACCTTACGTTCCAATCAACTGGTCTGCATCTTTACACTTGGTTCTATTTCAATTGCTCCGATACAGTTGTAGTAGATTTTAATGCGTTGGTCTTGTTTACCGTTTATTTTTTCAGCTTGATAAACAATAATTTTATCGACAAACTCTCTGATTAATTCAGGATTGATTGTACTGATTTCTGTATGCTTTTTCAGTAACTGTAGAAATTGTTTTGTGTTGATGATGTTTTCTCTCGCTTTATTTAACTCAGCCTGTAACTGATGTATTTTATCTTTTAGTTCTGCTTGCTCTGCCTCATAACCTGCAGCCATTTTACGGAAGCGGTCATCAGAAATTTTTCCGAATACATTGTCTTCATACAATTTCTCAATAATTGCATCAAGTGATTTCATTCTCGCCATAGTTTCTTCAAGTGCTCGTTCATCTTTCCGTTGTTTTTGTGATAAATCTTGCTCAAATTGATGGAGTACGACTTGTGTAAATTCTTCTTCATGGCTTTTCGCAAAAGCGGTAATCCGTTTTAACTCCTCAAGTAGAAGTTCTTCTACGACTTGATTCCGAATGCGATGTGAAGTACACATTCTTTTTTGTTTTTGGTAGGTTGCACAAACAAAGTATTCTAGATGTTTTGGTATTCGTTTCCCTCGTACTTGATATAGTTTTGCT
>DYWT01000048.1 GCA_020742515.1 Sporosarcina psychrophila | reverse complement strand
AAAACCTCCTAACCCAAATCGGAATCAGAAGGTTTATAAACTAAATTCATAATAAATAATAAGTAATTTACCCTAATAACAAAAAGGGATATTCAACAAGAGTTCAACTCCCGTTCAATATCCCTAGTCTTCAAAACCGTTGATACAACTGCGTTTATAGCAGTTTCTACTATGGAGACGGCGGGAGTCGAACCCGCGTCCAGAGGCTCCAACACTTAAGCATCTACGCGTGTAGATTGTCTATTTGGATTCGCGTGGCATTATGCCGGCAATCAGGGCGTCATGTACGCTATCTTGGAAGTCTCTTCCGGCTGCCTCAAGAGGCAACAGCCGTCGTATCCCACTAAAGGTTGAGCCCTACAACGCCACATGGGCGATGGAATTGCAAGGCAGATTCAACAGCTTACGCTGCGAATGCTAGGTTGTTGTTAGTTTTGCCTGTTATTATAAGGTGTCGTTTCTGACGGAGCCGAACCCTCCGACGCGCAACTCAAGCTCAGACCACCCCTGTCGAATCCGTAACGTCCCCAAAAGGGATGTCAGGATAACCTAATGAAAGGCTTCTGAACTGCTTACTGTATTTAGTATACCTTATTTTGACGCTTATTTCAATACTTTTGTCTATCCCTAAGTGCGCGGTCGATTTCACGTTTCGCATCTTTCTTCTTAAGATCTTGGCGTTTATCGTAATCTTTCTTCCCTTTACCGACGCCGATCAACACTTTCGCGAAGCCATCTTTTAAATACATCTTAATTGGAACAATCGCGAAACCCTGTTCTTTCGTCCGTCCAAGTAATGTGCTAATCTGCTTCTTATGGAGAAGTAGTTTTCTAGAACGCAACGGATCATGATTAAACTGGTTGCCATGATCGTATGGACTAATATGCATATTGGAAATCCATGCTTCGTTATTACGGATTCTTACAAACGCATCCCTCAGTTGGACTTTACTATTACGAATTGCTTTGATTTCCGTACCTTGCAGGACAATGCCCGCTTCGATTGTTTCTTCTATTGCAAAATCATGATTCGCCTTTTTGTTAACAGCGACTACCTTCCCTTGGCCTTTCGCCATTTCTTTCACCCCTTGTGAAAACTCGGGAGCGGCCTAGACCGCTCCGGCTTTACTTTTTCTTTTTAGGTTTAGGTTTACTACCCGTTTTTTTAGCTACATTTTCATAAAACTTTTTCTTTTTACTATATGTCCCGCTTTTCTTTTTATCTTTTGATTTGTCTCCGAATTTATTGTCACCATCTTTTTTCTTTGCATGGATCACTTTCGGAGTTTCTTTGCGTGTCCGGCGGAAGTTCTGTTTCATCCCAACTATTTCAAAATCGATTGCTGACTCTTCGGGTTTCACAGCGATAACTTTCACAGTTACTTCATCGCCGAGTCTGAATTGCTTACCAGAATGTTCACCGATCATCATCATTTGTCTGTCGTCAAACCGGTAATAATCGTCGTTCATATGACTAACATGAACAAGACCTTCGATTGTATTTTCCAATTCGATGAATAGACCGAAGTTCGTAACGGAAGAAATTACACCCTCGAATTCTTCTCCGATTTTGTCAAGCATGAATTGTGATTTCTTAAGTGATTCTGTATCACGTTCTGCTTCAACCGCACGGCGTTCCCGTTCAGATGTATGCTCTGCAATATCAGATAATACCGCACCCCAATGTGCAATTGTTTGTGCCGAAACATCTTTTTCGATTAGATATGTCCGGATTAAACGGTGAACAATCAAGTCTGGATAGCGGCGGATTGGAGCCGTGAAATGAGTATAAAACTCTGTGGATAATCCAAAGTGTCCAAGACTTTCATCGAAATATTTCGCTTGTTGCATGGAGCGAAGAAGCATTGTAGAAATGACCGTTTCTTCTGGAAGTCCTTCGATTGATTCGACAATTTCCTGTAACGCTTTTGGATGGACTTTATTACCCGTACCTTTCACAACAACACCGAAATTAGTTAAGAACTCAAAGAAACGTTGTAATTTCTCTGCCTTCGGGTCTTCGTGAATCCGGTAGATAAATGGTACTTGAAGCCAGTGGAAATGTTCTGCAACCGTTTCGTTCGCAGCAAGCATGAATTCCTCTATGAGACGTTCTGACACTGTACGTTCCATAATCACAACATCTGTCGGCCATCCTTTTTCATCAACAAGGATTTTCGATTCTTTAAAATTGAAATCAATAGCGCCGCGGTCTTCTCTCTTTTGCTTCAAAATTGCCGCAAGGTCGGCCATATGATTGACCATGGGAACAATATGCGCATATCTTTCCGAAAGTTCTTCATCTTTTTCTTCGATGATTTTATAGACTTCATTATAAGTCATACGTTCTTTCGAGCGGATCACACTCTCAAAAATTTCATGATCAATGACCTTACCGTTGCGGTCTATCGTCATTTTACACGATAGAGTAAGTCTATCTACACCCGGGTTCAGTGAACAAATACCATTCGATAATTTATGTGGCAGCATCGGAATAACTCTGTCCGTCAAGTAAACACTTGTGCCACGGTCATACGCATCATCGCCCATTGGAGAATTTTCCGTTACATAGTAGCTGACATCCGAAATATGGACAGATAATGTATAAGACCCATTATCATTTTTCACAACTGAAATGGCATCATCGAGGTCTTTGGCATCCGCGCCATCAATTGTAATTGCCAGTTCTTCTCGAAGGTCACGACGTTTGAACAAATCTTTTTCCTGAACTTCATCAGGAATTTTATTTGCTTGGTTTAGTACCTCCGGCGGAAAGTCAACTTCAATTCCATGCTTATGGATGATAGACAAGATATCCACGCCTGGATCATTTTTGTGACCAAGAATCTGTACTACCATACCTGTCGCCGATTTTGCATCATTCGGCCACTCCGTAATTTCAACAACGACCTTATGACCGTCCACTGCATCCAGTGAATTGCCTTTGCCGATGAACACATCCATTGGCAACTTTTTGTCATCAGGAACTACAAAGCCGAAGCCTTTATTATCTTGGTACATGCCGACCACTCTTGTCGTCTTCCGTTCGACAACACGCGTGATTGAACCTTCCCGTCTGTCACCTGCTGTACCATTTGTAACACGAATGAGGACTGTATCCCCGTTCATCGCACCATTGACTTCATGTGGCGGAATGAAAACATCATCCATTCCCTCTGTTTCCGGCGCGACAAAACCAAAACCTTTGGCATGCCCGATGAACTTACCACGCAGAAGATTCATGCCCTCTGGCAATCCATAGCGGTTTGTTTTCGAGCGAATAATCTGCCCTTTCTGCTCAAGGTCAACAAGCATTTTCACAAGTTCTTTGAACTCCGCCGCCTGCTCAAATCCCATTTGTTCTTGGATTTCCTGAACAGTTAGCGGCTTATAGGTTTCTTCTTTCATAAGAGACAGCAATTTTTGCTGCATTTCTTGATCTAAATTATCCAATTGCATCACTCCTTCTAAGTATATAGTATGGTCATCAGTCTGACTTTTCACACGTTCCAGTCCAGAGATTCAAGAAATCTCAAAATGTCTTCATGTAGCTGCACTTTTTCTGGCCCGAGTGTAATGACATGCCCTGATTGTTCATACCATTTGATTTGTTTTTCGTCGGATTCAGTGTTGTCATAAATGATAGTTGCTGAATCAGGATCGATGACCTCATCGAGTGTCCCTTGGACGACAAACAACGGTGCATAAATATGATCGATATGATCGCGTACATCATAGACAAGTGAACGAAGATCTTTGAGTGAAGGCATTTTTTCGTCGCGGAGTGACATAACTTCTTTTTCTATATCTTCTGCGCTTTTTCCTTCATACTTCTTGTACTCCTGTGCATATTTCAAGACACCTTCATACATAAGTTCAGTCGTTTTCATCGACATTGGTGCGCACATTGTGACAATGCCCTTCACTGGTTTGTTATACCCCAATTTAAGTGAAAATACGCCACCGAGAGACAATCCGGCGACGGCAATCTCATCATATCCTGCTTCCTTCAATTGAGTATAACCTGCTAGAACGTCTTCCCACCATTCTTCAGGACCTGTATGTATCAATTCTTCCGGTGGAACGCCATGTCCTTTATAATGGGGAGCAAGCGTTGTATAGCCTTTTTTCTCAAGGAATCGACCTAACATCCGTACATCGGCCGAAGTTCCAGTAAAACCATGGAGCAGTAAAACTGCACGCTTCCCTCTTTCGAAAAAGAATGGTTTCGGTTGTGCAATTCTCATTTCTATCACCCTTCCGTATCAAGTGTAACGTCAATAAGCAAGGAATGCTTTATCCCCGCTTATTGGTATGGAACTCTTGTTAAGAATGCCCTATTCTGCGGCAATAACTGTGTAACGTATATCTATTCTCTCCAAAAACCGAGCTTTTAGAGATAGAGAATAGTCATAACTACTTTCTGAAGTAGTCGTTTACCGCCCGTTAAAGCGAGAAAAAAAACGCCCGACCAGTCGGAAGGTCAGGCGATAATAGTTTATTTAAGATTGTTCTAGCTAAGTTTATACTTTCATAATGACGATCGCCAATACGATAAACAAAACGGCAAGTACAACTGTGACCCGTTGAAGTACAAGGTCAAGTCCGCGCGCTTTTTGTTTTCCAAAAAGTTGTTCGGCTCCACCAGAGATGGCACCTGATAGACCTGCGCTTTTTCCGGATTGCAATAATACGACCACGATCAATGATAGTGCTACGATAACGAGCAGTGTCATCAGCAAAGTATGCATTTTGTTCCACCTCCCGATTCGAACTTCACAACAGTTCTATTTTACCAAAGTCAGACTGTCGTTACAACCTATTGTTCTAATTTTAAGACAGAAGTCGACATAGAAACATTGGGAGTTTCCATCCGATCGCTCAAACCCCAGAGAAAAACCCGCCGAAGCGGGTTTTATTGACCATTATTTTTTCAAGTTATAAAACGTCTTAACGCCAAGGTACTCAGCAGTGTCGTCAAGCTGATCTTCGATACGGAGCAATTGGTTGTATTTTGCAACACGGTCCGTACGAGAAGGTGCACCTGTTTTAATTTGTCCAGCGTTTGTTGCCACTGCGATATCAGCAATTGTCGTATCTTCTGATTCACCTGAACGGTGAGAAATAACTGCCGTATAGCCAGCGCGTTTCGCCATTTCAATCGCATCAAACGTTTCCGTCAATGTACCGATTTGGTTCACTTTAATAAGGATTGAGTTCCCAATACCTTCTTCAATGCCGCGTGCCAGTTTTTCTGTGTTCGTTACGAACAAGTCATCTCCGACAAGTTGGATTTTTTTACCTAAGCGGTCGGTCAACAGCTTATGGCCCGCCCAGTCGTTTTCATCCAAACCATCTTCAATTGAGATGATTGGATATTTATTGCAAAGTTCCTCGTACCGGTCTACCATTTCAGCAGATGTTTTCACGATGCCTTCTCCAGCAAGATTGTACGTGCCATCTTCTTTATTGAAAAACTCAGATGATGCAACGTCCATTGCAAGAAGAACTTCCTCACCTGGTGTGTAGCCCGCTTTCTCGATTGCTTCCAGGATAATGGACAACGCTTCTTCGTTGGAAGCGAGGTTTGGAGCAAATCCGCCTTCATCACCCACTGATGTATTTAAGCCTTTTGCCTGTAGAACAGCTTTCAGGCTATGGAAAATTTCTGCACCCATGCGCAGGCCTTCGTGGAATGAGTCAGCACCGACTGGCATTACCATGAACTCTTGAATATCAACGTTGTTATCCGCGTGCTCGCCGCCGTTTAGAATATTCATCATTGGTACCGGTAATTGTTTTGCGTTAATGCCACCTAGATATTGATAAAGGGGGATGTCAAGATAATCAGCAGCTGCATGTGCAACAGCTATTGAAACGCCAAGGATTGCATTTGCACCCAATTTTCCTTTGTTAGAAGTGCCATCTAGCTCAATCAATGCTTTGTCTATCGTCACTTGATCGAGAACTGAATACGCATCTTCCAATTCCTCTGAAATAACTTCATTGACATGGTCAACCGCTTGAAGAACACCCTTGCCGAAGTAGCGATCTTGGTCGCCATCACGTAATTCAACTGCTTCGTATTCACCTGTCGAAGCGCCAGATGGAACGATTGCCCGGCCAAATGCACCACTTTCTGTAAATACTTCAACTTCTACTGTTGGATTTCCACGTGAATCAAGTACTTCTCTAGCTTGGATAAGTGTAATGATTGGCATGTCATTCTCCCCTTTTAAAATAATGGTGTGCCGGTCATTTCTGCCGGTTGTTCTACTTGTAACAATTTTAACATTGTTGGTGCCAGGTCCGCGAGTTTACCGCCTTCATGCAATACAATTCCCGGCTTCGTAACAATCACGGGAACAGGATTTGTTGTGTGCGCCGTCATCGGTGCGCCATCCTGCGTTGTTACTTCGTCAGCATTGCCATGATCGGCTGTTACAATTGCTGAACCGCCTTTCGCATGGAGCGCATCAATAATTTTGCCTAAGCATAAATCGACTGTTTCAATTGCTTTAATCGTCGGTTCCAGCATTCCGCTATGTCCAACCATATCCGGATTAGCAAAGTTAAGGATGATGGCATCATAACGGTCAGCTTCAATTCCTTCGATCAGTGATTCAGTCACTTGATAAGCGCTCATTTCGGGCTGCAAGTCATACGTCGCAACTTTAGGTGAGGCTATCAAGATCCGTTCTTCACCTACGAACTTGTCTTCTCGTCCGCCGCTCATGAAAAAAGTGACATGTGGATATTTCTCGGTTTCTGCAATACGAAGTTGCGTCAAACCGTTACGGGCGATAACTTCACCGAGCGTATTTTCCAAGTTTTCACTATTGTAGACGACATCTGCAGCAATTTCATCGCTATAATGTGTGAACGTCACAAATTTCAAGTCCTTATACTTTTTCGTTCCTGTTTCAAATTCATCAAACGTACTGTCCGTTAAAGTACGTGAAAGCTGAATTGCACGGTCTGGACGGAAATTAAAGAATACAACTGCATCTCCATCTTCAATCGTTGCGACAGGCTTGCCAAGTTCTTCAATCACGAAAGGCACTACGAATTCATCATGAATGCCTTGTTTATACGATGCAAGTACCCCAGCGGTCGGTGTTGTCGCGGTCAAGGCAGTGCCTTCTACGATTGCACCATAGACCTTCTCTAAACGCTCCCAGCGCTTATCACGGTCCATCGCATAATAACGTCCTGAAATGCTTGCGAACTTACCGACTCCAAGTTCTTGCATGACCTCTTCAGTCTTTTCAATATAATCAAGCGCGGATTGCGGACTTACATCGCGGCCGTCCAAGAAAGCATGAACGAACACTTTGTCGAGTCCGTTCAATTTTGCAAGACGGAGTAATGCAAATAAATGCTCATAGTGGCTATGTACACCGCCATCAGACAGCAAACCCATCAGATGTAGTGCAGAACCGTGTTCTTTCGCATGCGCAACTGCGCGCAATAGCGTTTCATTATCGAAAAAGTCCGCTTCTCTGATTGATTTATTAATACGCGTCAAATTCTGATAGACGATACGACCGGCTCCGATATTCAGATGCCCCACTTCGGAGTTCCCCATCTGCCCTTCCGGAAGACCAACCGCTTCCCCGCATGCTGTCAGCGTTGAATGCGGGAAGTTGTTCCATAGAAGATCGAAATTCGGTTTGTTTGCTTGTGCAACGGCATTGCCGAGCTGATTATCCCGCAGGCCGAAACCATCCAGAATAATAAGCGCTACTGGACTTTTACTCATGTGCTCCAGCCTCTATCAATTTCAAAAATGATGCAGGTTCTAGACTTGCGCCGCCGACAAGCGCGCCGTCGATGTGTTCCATTGTGAGAAGTTCTTCAATATTATCTGGTTTGACACTGCCGCCGTACTGAATGCGAATTTCGTCTGCCACGTTTTCAGTGTACAGTTCGCCGATTGTTGTGCGGATTGCACCACATACTTCATTCGCATCTTGCGCAGTTGCCGTTTTCCCTGTGCCAATAGCCCAGATTGGTTCATATGCAATTACTGCTTTTGCTGCTAATTCAGGGCTGATGCCTTCAAATGCTTTTTTCACTTGCCCTGCTACTAAGTCGACTGTTTTACCACTTTCCCGATCTTCAAGGGATTCTCCCACACAGACGATTGGCGTTAGTTGGTATTCGAATGCAGCGTGGACTTTTTTGTTAACGGATGCATCTGTTTCATTAAAATATTGGCGGCGTTCTGAATGTCCTAGGACAACATAGCCAGCGCCAATTCCAACGAGCATCGCCGGGCTGATTTCACCCGTAAAAGCGCCTTCCTTTGCATCGTGCATGGTTTGTGCACCGATTCCTAAAGCCGAGCCTTTCGTTACCTGTACAAGTTCTGAGAGGTATAGAGCTGGTGGACAAATGACCGCTTCCACTCTTTCTGTGAACGGTACCTTGTCTTTCACTTCATTCGCAAAACTTTTTGCTTCTTCAAGAGACTTGTACATTTTCCAGTTACCTGCAATTATTCGTTTTCGCAAAATGTTTCCCTCCAATCAATTATCGTTCAGTGCAGTGACTCCCGGTAAGTCTTTGCCCTCCATGAATTCAAGAGAAGCCCCTCCACCAGTGGAAATGTGATCCATTTTATCTGCTACACCAAACTTCTCGACAGCAGCGGCTGAATCGCCTCCGCCAATGACCGTATAGGCTGTTGTTTCAGCCATTGCTTTTGCAACTCGTTGTGTCCCTCCAGCAAACGGCTCCATTTCAAACACACCCATCGGTCCATTCCAAATAATTAATTTAGACTCTTTAATAACGTCTGCGTAAAGTTCAGCTGTTTTCGGTCCAATATCAAGACCCATCCAACCTTCTGGTATGGAATCGATATCCACGTTCTTTGTCTCTGCATCGTTTGAAAACGAATCAGCTATGACAACGTCGATTGGTAAATACAAATTAACGCCTTTATCTTTGGCTTTTTCAATAAATGATTTCGCTAGGTCAATTTTATCTTCCTCAAGAAGCGAGTCTCCTATTTCATGGCCTTGTGCTTTGGCAAATGTATACGATAATCCGCCGCCGATAATCAAGTTATCCACTATGTCCAGAAGATGATCGATGACGCCAATTTTGTCTTTCACTTTAGCCCCGCCGATAATCGCTGTAAACGGACGATCCGGTTCTGATAATGCCTTGCCGAGAATGTCCAATTCTTTTTCAAGCAAGAGGCCTGATACAGCCGGGATATGTTCTGCAATGCCTGCAGTAGAAGCATGCGCTCGGTGCGCAGCGCCAAATGCGTCATTGACGAAAAGATCAGCAAGCGCTGCAAATTGTTTTGCTAACACTGCGTCGTTCTTTTCTTCTCC
>DYWT01000047.1 GCA_020742515.1 Sporosarcina psychrophila | reverse complement strand
AAATACAGAAGGTCTCCTTTCGATCGTCAGAGAAATAAAGAATAATTCGAATAAAAGCATTTGGATTTATTCAGGATATACATTTGAATACTTGATACAAAATGAAGAAAATAAGAAACTCCTTCACTTATGCGATGTTTTAGTAGATGGACCTTTTGTAGAAGAACTTAAAGATTTGACGCTGCAGTTTAGAGGATCTTCTAATCAGAGGATTATCGATCTAGTTCAAACTAGACTAGAAAAGCAGATTGTTTTATGGACCGATAGAAAAGAATAAAGAATAAATTAAAACAGGGTAGATGTCTACCCTGTTTTAATTATCCAATGCCACCGTAAAAAATTCCTAGTATATAGACGAGAAGAGTTAGACCGCAGTATACATATTTACCATGAATATAATACTGCTCGCCTAAAGGTTTTAATGCACCTTTATTGACGGCTTGTAATGCAAAATCTTTTGACAAAACCCAAAAGAACATGACACCTGCTAAGAGAGCTCCCAGAGGGATAACGTATATACTGATGACATCCATCCATAACCCAAGTTTAGCAGCATCTTGGATAAAGATCCCAACAAGAAATCCGATTGCGAGTATTATAAAAACAGATGTAGATCTCTTTAATTTGAATTTTTGCTGAAGCAGTTCAACAGGTGTCTCATAAAGATTGATTAAAGAAGAGATACCAGCAAACAATACAGCAACAAAGAACAATATCGCAAAAATAAATCCACCGGGCAGCTGCTTAAAAACTTCTGGCATAGTTATAAACATTAGAGGAGGTCCGACCGTGGGTTCAATACTAAAGGAAAACACAGCGGGCAGTATTACTAAAGCAGCTAACATAGCGGCTAACGTATCAAATATAGCTATGTATTTCGCGTTGGAAGGCGCATCAGACTTATCGCTTAAATAGCTGCCATAGACAATTGTTCCGCTACCAGCTAAGGAAAGTGAGAAAAACGCTTGCCCGAGTGCAAAGACCTATGTCTTGATATCTAAAAGTTTTGAGAAATCTGGGCGAAACATAAACTCATATCCAGCTGAAGAACCGGGTAACATAAATGAACGCACTGCTAAAATTACGAATAATAGAAAGAAGGCAGGCATCAAAAATCGATTTACTTTTTCTATACCTGAAGATACTCCAGCAATCATTATTACGGCTGTAATTACAATTGCAGAGATATGCCAAGTCATACTTCCAAAACTGCCTGCTATACTAGAGAAATATGCACCGCTATCTGCTGTACTTAACATCGATCCTGTAAAAGAACCTACTGTAAAACGTATTATCCACCCTACGACAATAGAATAACCGATAGCAATACCAAGGGAGCCTATGATTGGAATCCAGCCAATAACCTTGCCTGCATTGCTGCCCCTAGTTTGAGTTGCCTTTGTAAAAGCACCAAGAGGGCCAGTCCGCATAGAACGGCCAAAAACCATTTCTTCGACGACACCTGTATATCCGATTAAAGCTATAAATATAAAATAGGGAATCAGAAATGCAAAACCGCCAAATTGTCCTACTCTAAAAGGGAACAGCCAGATATTTCCCATTCCAACGGCAGAACCGATACAAGCTAGATAAACCCCCATTTAGATGTAAATAAATCACGTTTCTCATAATTCTTATCCATAGTAACTCCTTTATATTTTAAGAAGAAAAAAGAGATTAAATATATTAATTCAAATATTTAATCTCTTTTTGAGTTATTTTATAGGTTCTAAATGCGCTTGGAAATGACGAAGGATTTTTGGTTCCCATGTGATTTTGTATCCCTTAACGTCATGAGCACGTTTTTTAATGTTGATTAAAGCTTCGATGATAACATCAAAATGAGATTGAGTATATACTCTTCTTGGAATTGCTAAACGGGAAAATTCAAATTCTGATTTAATTTACTCACCTGTGACAGGATCGTTTCCTAACATGAAGGATCCTATGTCGCAAGTACGAATTCCGGCTTCTTTATATAATTCAATACATAATGTATGACCAGGAAATTCGTAGTATGGAATATGAGGGAACATAGCATTCGCATCTACGTAGACACCATGACCGCCAGCGGGGTTCTGAATAGCTATGCCGGCTTCCATTAGGTTTGATGCCAAGTATTCCATTTGAGCATTTCGATATTCTAAGTATTGTTCATCGATGCCTTCATATAAACCGATAGCTAAAGCTTCTAGATCTCTTCCTGCCAATCCACCATATGTTATAAATCCTTCATAGGATATACATCTTTCTTTTACATCCTGATATAAATCTATGTTAGATTTTATTCCGATGAGCCCTCCCATATTTACAATACCGTCTTTTTTTGCACTCATTGTAAAAGCATCAGCATATATAAAGGTCTCTCTAATGATATCTATAATAGAACTGTCTTTGAACTCCTCTTCCCGCTGTTTAATAAAGTAAGCATTTTCCGCAAATCTTGCCGCGTCGATATTGAAGAATATATCGTATTTTTTTGCTATTTCGGAAACTTGTCGAATATTAGCCATAGAAACAGCCTGACCACCAGCGGAGTTGTTTGTTATGGTCATTACAATCATACCAATATTTTCTTTGCTGTGCTTATTGATTAAATCTTCGAGTTTTTCTACATCCATATTTCCTTTAAAATCTGCATATTTTGATGGATTTTTGGCTTCTGAACATACACAGTCTATTGGTTTGCCGCCTGCTAGTGTTACGTGGGCTCTTGTAGTATCAAAAAACATGTTTGAGATTGCTATCTGATCTTCCTTGAGAATAATAGGGAAGAGGACTTTCTCGGCAGCTCGTCCTTGATGGACGGGTTGAATGAATTCATAACCGAAGATGTCTTTTCCGGCTTCAAGTAAATGATAATAACTTTTACCACCTGCATAAGCTTCATCTCCCACCATTATACCTGCCCATTGTTTATCGCTCATAGCATTTGTTCCGCTGTCTGTTAATAAATCAATATAGACATCTTCACCTTTTAGATTAAACATATTGTACTTTGCATCTTCAAGTTTTTTTCTCGCTCTTCACGTGTAGTCATTTTAATCGGTTCAACCATTTTAATTCTGAAAGGTTCTGCCATATACTTTTTCATAAATTTCCTCCTTGAGTATTAAGATGAATTATATAATTCTTATTGTAAAATGAGAATATCATTGCATTAAGAAAAAGGGATAAAGTCCATATAATTGGGTAAAAGATAAAAGGCCATGTAACAGTCCTTTTACGGTACAATGTTTTTAACCACAAAAACATACCTAGGAGGACTTTACATGACCCAAGTACATTTTACACTGAATAGTGATGAGGTTCAAAGTATTATTGAACACTCGGTAAAAGATGATGTATCTAAAAATATTTTGACGACAGTTTTCAATCAATTGATGGAGAACCAACGAACGGAATACATTCAAGCCGAGGACTATGAACGATCCGAAAGACGCCAGAGTCAACGAAATGGCTACTACGAGCGTGATTTTACGACTCGGGTAGGTACACTTGAATTAAGAGTACCTAGAACACGTGATGGTGAGTTTTCACCGACGGTGTTTGAACGTTATCAGCGAAATGAAAAGGCGCTGCTCGCTTCAATGCTTGACATGTATGTATCAGGTGTTTCGACACGTAAAGTTTCAAAAATTGTTGAAGAATTGTGTGGTAAATCAGTTTCTAAGTCCTTTGTTTCTAGTCTGACTGAACAGTTAGACCCAATGGTCAATGAGTGGCAAAACCGCTCACTATCAGAAACAAACTATCCTTACTTAATGACAGATGTTCTTTAT
>DYWT01000046.1 GCA_020742515.1 Sporosarcina psychrophila | reverse complement strand
TAACGCTAATCACATCATTTAATGTTGTAATGAAAGGACCGGAAGCAACTGCAGGGTCAATTTTCATTTTATGCATGAGCAATGGAATGAACGAGCCAGAAATTGTTGCGACAAAAATCGAAACAAAAATTGCGGCACCCACTAAAAGACCAATTACGAATTCATGTTTCCAAACATAAATGAGTCCTACAACAAATATTGCACAGGTAAGTCCTGTCATAAGTCCTGTTCCTGCCTCGCGAAGAAGCAATTTGAATTTACTTTCGTCCTCCACATCACCTGTCGCAATACCCCGTACAGCAACAGCAAGTGCTTGCGTTCCGCTATTTCCGGCAGTACCTGCAATTAACGGAATAAATGCTGCAAGCAGTGCAACTTTTGATATTGTTTCTGTAAACAAATCTATCAGATTCGCAGTAAGCATTCCCAATACTAATAGAATCAGTAACCAAGGAAGTCTTTTCTTCATTGCTGAAAATGAGTTTTTGTCAAAGGTATCCATATTGGAAACCCCGGCAAGTTTAGAGTAGTCATCTGACGCTTCTTCATCAAGTACATCGATAATATCATCGACCGTAATGATCCCCAATATATGCTGTTGGAAATCTACGACCGGGACGGCAAGGAAATTATAGTCTTTAATCATTCGAGCGACGTCTTCCTGATCTTCCGAAACAAGAACATTTACAACACGCTCGCTCATAATTGAACTGATTAGCGTATCCTCATGTGCAATGATAAGATCACGGAGCGAAATGACACCTGTTAACCGATTATTGTCATCTACAACAAACACATAATAAATTGTTTCCGCTTTCGGTGCTTCATTGCGCAAAATCGTCATTGCAGAACGGACTGTCGAATTCTGCGGAATTGAAACATATTCCGTTGTCATAATCGAACCTGCAGTATACTCCTCATAATGAAGTAAGGCTTTGATTTCAGCGGCCGCTTGTTTATCCATCAATGTCAAATAACTGACAACTTGTGATTTGTCGAGTTCATTCAGGACATCTACCGCGTTATCGACGAACATGAACGAAATCATGTCTGCTGCATACGTCGTGTCCATCTCCTGAAGGAACTGTTTATATTCATCGTCGCTGATTTCACTCGTCTCGAAAATTTCTGCCAATTCTTTCGGCGATAAGTATTGATAAATGATTTCTCTGAGCTCAGAATCGATTTTTTCATAAAAAATTGCTCGATCATACGGATGAAGGAGTAGATATTCATCGCGGAAAGATTTTATGTCCTGTTGAATAAGCGTCTCTTTCAACTTCTCTTCATCAAAAATGATTTCTTCTTTGTACTCTTCATTTATGTTCACAGCTACACCTTCCTTTCTAATTCTCTCGTGCATTAATAAAGTGAATAAGGGTATTATATACTAATATATATTTTATACAAAGGGTGATAAAAATATGAAATACGATATCGTCGGCGATATTCACGGTTGTTATGAAGAATTTTTGAGTTTGATCCAAAAATTAGGATATAGTATGGTCACGGGTATTCCCTTACACTCCGAAGGAAGAAAACTTGTATTTGTAGGAGATGCGATGGACCGCGGACCTGATTCACTTAAGATGATGAATCTGCTATTCAAAATTCAAAATGAGGATACTCTTCTTTATTCCCCGGGAAATCATTGCAATAAATTATACCGATTTGCCAAAGGAAACCAAGTTCAGCCCACACATGGTCTCGAAACGACAATAGCAGAACTTGATGCATTATCAAATGTTGAGCGAAAACGTTTCTTAACCAATTACCGTCAATTTTACGAAGCATTGCCGTTATACCATATCCTTAATGACGGTAATCTCGTCATAGCACATGCGGGTATCCGGGAAGAAATGATTGGTGCACCCTACTCAGAAAAAATACGTGTCTTCGTTCTTTACGGGGATATCACTGGAAAAAAGTTACCAGACGGCAGACCTCTCAGGCGTGATTGGGCCAAGTACTACAAAGGAAAATCCTTTGTTGTCTATGGACATACACCCGTTAAGGAAGCTCGATTCGTAAACAATACCGCAAATGTTGATACGGGTTGTGTATTTGGAGGCAATCTTACAGCACTCCGTTTTCCTGAAATGGAAATAATATCCACACCATCACTTCAACCATTTATACCGGAGAAATTCACTTCTTTTGATTGATTTCGTTGTTGGTCAGGTGCTTCATATCCAAAGGTACTTCGCAACTGAATTCAATTTTTTCACCCGTGAGCGGATGCGAAAATCCAATCATCGCACAGTGTAATGCCTGACGTCCAATCAACCCTTGATTGCCGCCATATAAGTCATCACCATGTAGCGGATACCCCGCCCATTTCATATGGACTCGAATTTGATGCGTCCTACCTGTATGCAGGGTTAGTGCGACTTTTGTTAAATGACGGCCTTCTACTACTGCACGGTGTAATACTTCTACATCTGTTCGAGCAAATTGCCCATCTTCACGTACAATTCGTTCGATAATGCTACCGGCCTTCCTGCCGATTGGTTGTACAATGCTGAAGCGATCCTCTTGTACATTCCCTTCAACAATGGCAACATACTGTCGATTAAAACCGGAATTTATCATCTGTTCACTGAGCAGATGATGGATATGCCGGTTTTTTGCAATACAAATCAAACCCGACGTATCCCGGTCGAGACGCGTAACGACATGCACCGTTGTCGGAAGACATTCCTCAGCAAACTTCCCAGCGACAATATTCGCCATCGTTCCAGTTGGGTGATCGCGTGATGGAATTGTACTTTGCCCGGCAGGTTTATTGACAATCATTAGTGTTTCATCCTCGTGGATAATATCTAAATGCCCAGATTCGGGCACTAAACCGGGACTTGGCGCTTCCGGTGGAAATGTAATAACCACTTCATCCCCTGACTGCAATGGATGTCGCACAGTCCGTTCAATTCCATTCACACTGATGTCCCCGCCATCGTATTTTGTTGCGGTTAATGTCCTTTTCGATATTCCTTTTGCGTGAAGGAATTCGCGTAGCAATATGCCGTCTTCATCCACCTGAAAAATGAGACGGAATCGAAGATCCAACCCATCGCTCTTATACATCGCTATCAATGAACGAGTCATGGACACGTCGCCAAAATGGGAACGGACGGAACCTACCAAAGCGGACTTTTTCTTTCGACACTTGGTATTCAATCGATTTTACATCTTTATGTAAAAGCTGCAAATGATCGACCGTTACCATGAAGTCAGGTCCTTTAACAGGCGTCAGTGCGCATTTATGATGTGCAGGAAGCACAAGCGGCGCACCTACTGTTCGAAATACCCGATTATTAATGGATGCCATTTCCGTCAATTGCATCGATGGGAGAGATGGATGAATAATTGCACCGCCCAGTGCTTTGTTATATGCGGTAGATCCAGAGGGTGTCGACATACATAAACCGTCACCACGAAAGCGTTCAAAGTGATTGCCGTTCAGTTCAACATCCATGACCAGCGTCACATCAGGTGATTTCACTGTCGACTCGTTCAACGCTAGGTACAGGGCGCTGTCTTTTTCATTTCGGTAGTTAATCTTCACGTCAAGAAGCGGATATTCAAAGACTTCAAATTCTTTGCGAGCGATGGAGATGACAAGTTTCTCGATTTCGGCTGGCTTCCAATCTGCGTAGAACCCTAGATGTCCAGTATGGATTCCGACAAAAGCGGTGTCTTTTAAACGGTATTTATACTTATGAAACGCATGAAGCAATGTACCATCTCCACCGATTGACAAGACTATATCAGGTTCTTCCTCACTATAAATAAGTTCGAAATCCGTCAAATAGTTTTTCGCTTCTTCCATGAGCTGGTTGGATAACGCATCGTTTCGTGACTGGATTGCAAATTTCATCTTTTCTCTCCTCCTTTCTCATTCCTATCACCATAACGCCTCGTCGCTGTTTCTTTGAATGCACTGAAATATTGTTGCGCATCCTGAATTTCATTTCGGATTTGCGACATCTCTTCATCCAACTGGAAAGCAGCTTCTGCCGCACGTTCAAGACGATGTCTAATTTCATCCGGCATTTCACCTTCATATTTATAGTTCAATGAATGTTCAATTGATGCCCAGAAATTCATTGCCAATGTACGGATTTGAATTTCCGCAAAAATTGTCTTTTCGCCATGAATCGTCTGCACAGGATACTTAATGATTAAATGATAGGATCTGTATCCACTTGGTTTGTTATGTGCAATATAATCACGTTCTTCAATTACTTCGAGGTCATTCCGCTGCCGCAACGTTTCTACAACAGTACTAATGTCATCGACGAACTGACACATCAGACGAAGACCCGCAATATCAGGCAGTTCGGCAGCAAGTTCAGCCGATGGTTCGAATGGAATCCCTTTTTCAAGCGTCTTGTCATAGATGCTCGCAAGCGGCTTGACCCTGCCTGTCACGAATTCAACCGGCGTATGTACATCTTCCAGCTCATATTGGGCTCGCAAACCTTTCAATTTCACTTTCAGTTCATCCACTGCTTGTTTATACGGTTCAAGAAATTGACTCCACTGCCTCATCCGGACCCCTCCCAGCTGTTATTCCATATGTTGAAGTATTGAGCTGAATGCTTGCTCGACTGCCGAGGAGAATGTTTCCCCGTAGTTATCATTACCTTCAATATTATATATAAGCATTGTCAGCTCATCCTTAAATCCTGGAAGAGCAATTATTTCATCTTTCCACGAAAGCACTGGAACTAAATCCGTTTTCAATGCTTCGACCATTAACGGCCATACAGCCTGTGTAAAATGGAGATGCTCGTACCCTGCTTCTGCTTCTAAAAGATAGACAAAAGACAGGTTATCAGAATCTGTAATCATCTTTCCAGATGGTATGCCTTGAATCTTTTCTGCTTGCTCCGCTAATAAAAAAAGGATTTGTCCATCGTTTTGAAGTCCGCTGTCAATTCGATTTTGAATGTTCAAGATTTCTTCTTCCCTTCATGCGTCATTACGTTCATTCTATCATATGAGTCGTGGCCTTGCAGTTTAGAAAATGCGTTTTCCTCCTTAAATTGGTATACTATAGATAGGTTATTATTTCATGAGTCAACAGCTTAACGTCAGAAGGGACAGATCGTAATGGATACGCGCACTTTTCGTACATTAATGGAAATAAATACACTGCAGTCTCTCGGTGCTGTTCAGACGTATACTGAACAAGATAGCACATCTCCATCCATGTTTAACACGATTTTAGAGGAGATGTTGGGCAATACATCTATAACGGATTCCTTATCTTCCGCTTCATCCACACTACTAGGAAACCTTAATAATACAGAAAGCTTACACTATAACGGGAAAAATGGCGTGTTCGAACCTTCTACTCTTAACGCGATTCTTTCTGCAACGCAACAAAATTCTTCAGTACCTATGAAAAACACAGCTATTGCCAATGAAAGCTATAGTGATATCATCAGCCAAGCAGCAAGCAAATATAACTTGCCCGATAAATTGATTTCTGCCGTAATCAAGCAAGAATCGAACTTCAATAATAGTATTGTCAGTCATGCAGGTGCACAAGGTCTTATGCAATTGATGCCCGGAACAGCAAAGTTCCTAGGCGTTAAAGACAGTTTTGATCCAGCTCAGAACGTCATGGGAGGAGCCAAATATTTAAGACAAATGCTTAATCAGTTCGGCGGCAATATCGAACTTGCTCTGGCAGCTTATAATGCAGGTCCTGGGAATGTAAAAAAACATGATGGGATTCCCCCTTTCAAAGAAACACAGCAATATGTGAAAAAAGTGCTCGGCTATTTTAATGCATAAGATTGGTAATCGTCACACTCAATTCACAAACAGAGCGATTTATTTGTGAAACGGGTGCAGGGTTGATAGAATATCAATACAGTCAGAGCAAAGGAGATTGACATAATGATGCGAAAACCTTTGATCCCTTATGAGGAGATCGGTGCTACAAAATTGTCGGAACTTATCGACCTGTTTTACGCTAAAGTAGCCGTACACCCGGCCCTATATCCGATTTTCCCAGATGACCTGACAGAAACTGCGCGCAAACAAAAACAATTTCAAACACAATATTTAGGCGGTCCCAATTTATATACTGAAGAACATGGTCACCCGATGATGAAAGCTCGTCATATGCCATTCCCAATTTCTCCAGTTCAAGCAGAAGCATGGCTTGCATGCATGGCAGAAGCGATGGACGAAGTCGGACTTGAAGGAAATATACGTGATATCTATTATAAACGCCTCGTCTTGACCGCCAATCATATGGTAAACAGGACTGGGGAGGATAGAACGTGAATCGGCAAACAATACTGGAGAACCCGGTCAGTCCTTCTACATGCATAAGGCCAATCGAATTATATGTTTTCATCGATCCATTATGTGGAGATTGCTCGACACTCCCGCCTTTACTTCGGAAGTTACAAGTTGATTATGATCGCTATTTTACATTGCGTATTGCACTGCGTACCTCATTGCCTAAGATGAATCTTCAATGTATGCATAAAGACGAGGATGAGCTGGCTTGTGATAAAACACATCCCTCTTTTCCAAGTATCGCTATTAAAACTGCGGAGTTTCAAGGCAAACGTGCCGGATTTCGGTTTTTATCAAAAATGCTTGAATATTCATTTTTAAAGTCTAGAAACGTATCGTCATTTTCCGTACTTGTCGAAATTGCCAAAAAGCTAAATCTAGACGTAGATGAATTTATCAGAGACTTCTCTTCAAAAAACGTACTGCGCTCCTTACAAGTCGATTTGTATATGGCAAAAGAGATGGAAGTCGACAAAGCACCTACCTTCGTCTTCTTCAATGAAAATATTGAAGATGAAGGATTAAAAGTAAGCGGCTTATACGACTACGAAGTCTACGAACAAATCTTAGAGGAACTGGTCGGAGGGCCGCTTCTTCCTGACACCCCCCCTCCCCTCGAGGATTTGTTTCAGCGTTTCGATACGCTCTCTACAAAAGAGATTGCCAGCATTTACAATATTTCCGAACAGTCCGCAGAACGCGAACTCAAAAAACGCCTTCTTCAACAACATGTCGAACGAATTGCCTTCCAAGACATGACACTGTGGCGTAAAAAGTTGATCTAAATTAAAAGCTACTTCATCACCCGGACATTTACGGGCGATGAGGTAGCTTTTTTTGATTCTTTTGCTCTTTGGCTGATTGGTTGGCGAAGGGTATGATTTTTTTAGGGAGTGCCATGACTTCCTGGCTGATTGCCATGAATTCACGGGAGAGCCATGAACTCATTGGGCAGTGCCATGACTTATCGGTTCATTGCCGTGAATTCGCGAAAGAGCCATGAATTCATTGGGCCGTGCCATGACTTACCGGCCCATTGCCATGAACTCATTGGACCGCGCCATGACTTACCAGTTCATTGCCGTGAATTCACGGGCGAGCCATGAATTCATTGAGCAGTGCCATGACTTACCGGCCCATTGCCGTGCATAACCTACTTGCCCATTGTGCCCTGAATTCGCGGGCGAGCCATATTACCATAGTAAGATTACGTCTCCATAAGAAAAAGCCTTTCTATAGCGAAAGGCTCTTTTCTAACTTTCAATGATGTGTTTTTGTATTACCTGAAATGTAAAATGTCCTAGTAGACTTCCCTTTCTTCACAAGTAACGACGTAGACAATACATACCGGGCTGCATTGGAATCCTTCAAGTCTAAAAACTTACGACACTCTTCGTTCGTGATGGAATTCTTCACTAGCATAAACCAATCACTAATACCGGATTCATATGGATTTTTGACATCTTTTTCGCAACTTTGACAGCACCATGTCCTCGAACTTTTTCGTTGAAGTAACTGATTACAATAATGACATACAAAACCCGTCCTCAAATCCTGATGATCAATATTAAAGTAAGAACATAAAGGAAAGGGATTAAACTCTTGCTGTTCTATAGCTATTTTTCTTGAAATTTCATTAATTTGAGCAGGCGAAAGAACTGGCTCGGATCGCCTCAAACTTTGTAAATAGAAAGGGATTTGCTTCTTATAAATAATAGGGAAATCTTGAGGCACATCTTTCACTTTGGTGTTTGGATTTGCAAGAACGACTAGACCAATTGTCTTCAGATTGATTCCACGCTGGAAAAACCATTCATCTAAATTCAATTTATTCGATTCAATTTGATAAACCGGGCAATCGATAACCGCTTCATGACCAGTTTCAAGCACTTGTTCAAGATGTGGGGGATTTTGGACAAATCGGATTGTACCTTTAATATTTTTCACTTCAACGATTAAGACATATCGTTCAGTGATAACCAAGGTGTCTATCTGGAATGTGAACTTCGGGGAAATGCGCAAATGAACATCAGTAAATATTTTGGTACTTTTGGGAAAACGGGAACGTTCGATGTATGAATCGACGTTACACTCTCCTGAATAACCTGCACCGATCCGGTAAAGTTGTTCTCTTAAATAATTTACTTTCCGATGATCAGGGGGTATGCGGGCAATCAAGCGTGGTATTCCTCTTAGTAGAGCGGGCTGATTCCTTTTAATAATAGTGCGTATTTGAGTCACCTCTCGTTTTATTTTTACTGATTATTCTAATTAATTATACAAAATACTCGCTGATATGGCAACAGTTTACCGCCAATCCCTTTTTTATCACGTATCAGATAATAGGGATTTTGTTTTGAGACTCCGAACTGTCATGACTAACTCTGGAATGGGCATGACTAACTGTCCGCAAGCCATGACTAACTTACAACTCCCCATGAATTCAGGCCAACGCCATGACTAACTCTGTAACTGCCATGACTAACTGTCCACGAGCCATGAATAACTTGCAACTCCCCATGAATTCACGCCATCCCCCCCCTTCGCCATACAAAAGAAAAGAGCATTCGCTCCTGGGGGGGAGGGAATGCTCTTATTCAAAGGGAATGGGAGAAATGTTCACGTTCAAACAAAAGGGGTGTATGTTTGGTATGTGATTTATTTCACATCCTTACTTTATCATAAAATAATAGTAGCATCAACATTTCACAATGAATTTCACATGACTGTCACATTAAAGACTTCACTAAGACAGGTTACTTTATATTTATATAATAATATGTATAGCAAAAAAGCCCTATCACGTCCACTAAAAATAGTGGCGGATAAGGCTTTTTGCTTGAGCAGTTTAGTTATTTTTTCAATAGAAGTGATTCGAGTTCATTCAGTTTTTCCTCGAAGACGCGGCATGCTTCTTCAATTGGAGCCGCGCTTGTCATATCAACGCCTGCTTTTTTCAGGACTTCAATTGGATAGTCGGAAGAACCGGCTTTCAAGAAGTTATTTACATAGCGCTCGACAGCAGGCTCTCCTTCTGTCAAGATTTGATTGCTCAACGCGACTGCGGCACTATAGCCCGTCGCATACTGGTACACATAATAGTTATAGTAGAAATGAGGAATCCTTGCCCATTCCAGACCGATTTCCTCGTCGACAACCAAGTCTTCACCGAAGTATTTCTTATTCAGTGCATAATACTCTTCCGTCAGCTTTTCAGCAGTCAGCGCTACACCTTGTTGATCCAGCTGATGAATCAGATGCTCGAATTCAGCGAACATTGTCTGGCGGAAAACTGTACCGCGGAAACCGTCAAGCCAATAATTTAACAAGTAAATACGTTTTTGTTCATCGTCAATTGTTTTCAATAAATGATCATTCAAAATCGCTTCATTCACTGTTGACGCAACTTCAGCTACAAAAATAGAATAGCCGCTATAGACGAATGGCTGGTTTTCACGTGAATAGTAACTATGGACGCTATGACCAAATTCATGTGCTAGTGTGAACAAGTTACTGACGTTATCTTGCCAGTTCATTAAGATATACGGATTTGTTCCATAGGCGCCTGAAGAGTAAGCTCCAGAGCGCTTCCCTTTGTTTTCACGGACGTCTACCCAACGGCTCTCCAGACCCTCTTTGACGATGGATACATACTCTTCGCCAAGCGGGTGGAAACTGTCGAGCATCGTTTGTGCAGCTTCGTCATATGGAATCTCCATGTCCGCATCTTTTACAAGCGGCGCGTACATATCCCACATATGAAGTTCTTCCAGGCCAAATACTTTTTTACGGAGTGCAACATAACGCTGGAGCAAGTGGACGTTTTTATTGATAGTCGACACAAGATTTTCATAAACTTGTTCCGGGATATGATTATTTGACATTGCCGCCTCGCGTGCTGATGAATAATTGCGGATGCGTGCATTAACATTATCGCCTTTTACGTTACCAGAAAGTGTCGATGCGAAAGTATTTTGGAATTCGTTGTACTTCGAATACATTGCTTTGAATGCATCCTCGCGAACTCGCGGATCATCGCTTTCCAAAAATCCTACATAACGGCCGTGTGATAATTCGACTTCTTCCCCTTTTTCGTCTTTCACCATCGGGAAGGTCAGATCAGCATTGTTAAGCATACTGAACGTTTCTGAAGAATTGCCCGTTACTTCTGATAGTTGCGCAAGCAAAGCTTCCTGTTCGGCAGGCAACACATGTGGACGTTGTGTATTGATTTCTTCAAATTCTTGTTTATAAAGACCCAGTCCCTCGTGTTCAGCAACCAGCTTGTCCAATTCTGTTTCGTCGATTGACAGAAGTTCGGGCAGGAAGAATGATAACGCAGTTGCCACTTTCACATAAAGTGATTTCACACGGCTATCCATCGCCTGGTAGAAGCTGTTTGTGGTATCCTGGTCAGTCTTTAGATGCGCATATGTATAAAGCCTGCGCAGCCTTTCGGAGAGCGTGTCCCGGTATGTCAATGCTGTGTAAAGTGCGTCTCCTCCATTAGATAGAGTTCCTTTATAAGATTCTGCTTTTCCGGCGAATTCCTCGACCTCAGCATATTCTTTTTCCCACATTTCGTCTGTGGCGAAGATATCTTCAAGACGCCAAGTCTCATCCACCTTTACCTCATCACGCGTCAATACTTTATTCTTAGTCTCAGTCATCATCAATAATCCCCCTTCTCCCTTTACTTCGGGAAACGAATCACTTTCATTTTCTCAATTTTCATAACGCTTTGCAAGCAATCTTTCTGAAATTAATCGAACTATTTTTTCTTCGGCAAAATCCGCCGCCTTTTGATTGGAATCGACATCTACAGAGATTAGGAAGTTGCGATAGTTCATGCATGCTTTTTCTTGTTCTTCCGACGATTCTTCTAACCCGGAAACATAATTCCTAATCTGATTGCGTGATACGTCTTTGAAATTAAACCCCTTCCTCCTTAAATAATAGTAAAATGCTAGTTGCCATTCGCAATCATGTCCACGAAATGACTCACTGAAAGTGACTGGCAACCCAATCCACGGTGGAAGATCTGCAGGAATTACACGCAATTCATAGCACATTCTCAGAAAAGGATTGTTTACCCCTCTTGTGTTCAATAAAACACGGGATTGTAAAAATTTTTGGCGTATGGATAAATACAGAGCTACGTAACGACGGATTTCTA
>DYWT01000045.1 GCA_020742515.1 Sporosarcina psychrophila | reverse complement strand
AGGCGAAGGACAAGGACAAGGCGAAGGACAAGGACAAGGACAAGGACAGGGACAAGGTTCAGGAGGAAGAAATCTTCTTTCAATCCCGAATGACCGTGTAGGTGAAAAAAATGAACCCTCCATTGTTGGCGGGGATCTGGGTGATGGGAATTTCATCGAAGAACGAGAAACAGAAGGTCCTGTTGAAAAAGGAACGATCCGGCCATACAAAGAAGTTATCGGAAATTATAAAGATTCCTACTTGAAAAGCACGGATAAGATGAAGCTGCCGCCAGATTTGCAGCACATCCTCTCTGATTACTTTTCCTCAATCGAATGAAGACAGAATGGGAGTGTACGTATGCCATTTACACCAGAGCAATTTGAAGAAATGAGTGGAAAACTAGGGTTAGTTAAGGAGGAAATCGGAAAACTCATCGTCGGTCAACAGGAAGCGGTCGAGTTTTCTATCTATTCGATTTTGGCAGATGGGCACGCACTGTTGGAAGGATTGCCCGGTCTTGGAAAGACAATGCTGATACGAACGATTTCAGAAGTGCTCGATTTATCATTTTCCCGGATCCAATTTACGCCGGATTTAATGCCGGCTGACATTACGGGGACAAGCATTCTGGAACGGGACAAAGAAGGGATGCAGCGCTTCGCTTTTAAAGAAGGACCAATTTTTAGCCAAATGGTATTGGCTGATGAAATTAACCGAGCTACTCCGAAAACACAAAGTGCCTTACTTGAAGCGATGGGCGAGAAGACAGTTACGGTACTTGGAGAGACGAGACAAATGGCACGTCCGTTTTTCGTTCTTGCAACGCAGAATCCGATTGAGATGGAAGGAACTTATCCATTGCCGGAAGCACAGATGGATCGTTTTCTTTGTAAAATAATACTGCCGTATCCAGCGAAATCCGAACTGAAGGAAATAATTCTACGAACAACGGGACCGCAACAGATCGAAATTCAAAAAGTAATGGATGCGGAAGAAATCGTCATGGCGCAAGAAATGGTCAAAGAAGTTGTTATTGCGGATGAAATGATTAATTACGCGGTAGATCTTGTTTCAGCAACCCACAACAACAGTGGTTCTTCGGATGACTGGGCAAAATATGTCCAGTACGGAAGCGGACCACGTGGCCTCCAGTCAATTATCAGACTCGCCAAAGCGCGTGCGCTTTTGTCAGGGCGCTATCATGTATCTATTGCGGATATTAAAACAGTTGCCAAACCTGCGCTGCGTCATCGCATTCTCATCAATTATGAAGGGGAAGCGGAGGGCGTTGACGTTGACGGTCTGATTGTTAAGTTGCTTGAAGAAGTACGGCAAGGAGCCTCGGTGCAATGAACGACGAATTATTTCCCAATAGATTGGCGAACAGGCTTGGCGCCCTATCAATTGTATCCAGATCGGGTCGCCTCGGACATCATAAAGGGACGCATCGTTCAAGGAAGACAGGTTCCTCCCTTGATTTCTCCGATTTCAGAGAATATCATCCGGGTGATGATTTGCGCCATATAGATTGGAATGTCTATGCACGAACGGATAAGCCTTACATTAAGCAATATCTCGATGAGCAGGAGATGCGAATCCATATTTTACTCGACTCGACAAAGTCGATGGGAGCAGATGGAAAATGGAACTATGCGCGACAGCTGGCAATTGCACTTGGGCAATTAGCACTTAAAAGCGGAGATACACTGTCGTTTTCAACATGGAATGATGGACAGGATACCTTTTTTCGAAAGAAAGGTGCTGCCCATCGAGCCTCGGTGACGAAATTCATTTCGGCGATAGACGATCCGGGATCAACAGAAAATTTCACTGACCGAGCACTTGCGTCTATTCCAAAAGCAGTAACGGTGTTGTTCATCCTGACAGATGGACTTGAAGAGGTTGGAAAGTGGGAACAGCTTTTCCGCCGTCTGCCTGGAATTTGCGGTGACGTACGTGTTGTAACGATTCATTCGAAAGTGGAAGAAATACCTGATTATGAGGGGGATATCCGATTTGTCGACATCGAGAGCGGCGACGGCATCGAAGTGACTATGACGAGGCGTGCAATTCAAGATTACCTGGAAATGAAATCGGCACATGAAGCACAAATGATAGCGCTTGCCCGCAAATTCGGTATTCAACTTATTCGTGCAGAAGTTACTGAAGGGGTCATGGAAACAGTAACGAAAAAAATGCGCCATGCAGGATGGGTGCGATGAATGCTCCCCCACCTAAAATGCTAACACATTTTTGAGGAAGGGGTTTCTGTCGTGTCGATGTATTCTCTTAATATCTAAGCGAACCTGAACGATTAACGAGCAGTGGGGCTGTCACATTAGCGGTCTACTAACGCCCAGACCCTCTATCCCATTGGTCTTGCCGTTGGGACTTCTTTTATTTAACAATTGATTTTAGGTTCCAAACATTTACTGTTTCAATATTGAAATCAGTTTCTTTTGTTAACCTATACAATGCTTTCTTCAAAATATTTGCTGCACCATTCACATCAGCGTTGATTAACAAATTTCGACCCGAGCAATACAGACCTCTTTCCAAAGTCATAATAATTCACCTCCTTATATTCAATGTATCGAACATATGTTCGAAGGGCTATTCTTACGATTCACAACGAAAACAAAAAAGCATCAATTCACCCCATTCTTAATTTCTATTGAAATTTGAAAAAGGGGTAGTCTTGACGAAACTGATAGATGGAGGCGGCTAAGTGGGATTTGATAAGTTAGTGAATGGTTGGACGGTGGTTTTTCCTTTGGCCGTCCTTCTCTATTACTTTTTCCGAAAACGCTACGAAACGACAACGATATCATCGACATTGTTCTGGGAACAATCGATGCGGGAAACAAGGGTGTCTCCTTACTTGAAAAACTTGCAGAGGAATGCCTTGTTTTATCTGCAAATGGCGGCACTACTACTGTTAGTATTCATTTTACTAGGACCTTACCTTAATAAAGAAGAGGCGGTCGGTGGTCACGCAATTCTTATAGTGGACACGTCTGCGACTATGCTTGCTAGCGTCGAAGGCACTTCGCTATTTGAGAGAAATCAGAAGGCAATGAAGGAACTTGTCACAAGTCGCCCGGGAGAACCATTCACAATTATGACAACTGGGAAAGAGCCCGTTATCGTCATACGGGAAGAAACAGACGGTGAAGTCATCACGACCGCTATTGATAAATTAGCCGTTACTTATGAACATGAATATATGGAACGGGCGATTGAGTTCGCAAAATCAATCACTGCAACAGAAGGCGCTGCTGTTCATATTTATACGGATTCGCTAGACAGGGCAGCTTTTTCAGAAGGAGAAAGTGCCGTCGCGTGGACGATTCATGGTGATGAAAATCCTAAAGTTAATATATCCATCGATAAATTCGGAGCGGTCAAGACGCCTGAAGGAACGGAAGCGATTATAAGGATTACCAATGATTCCGATGATGCTCAAATCGGAGCCGTACATATTAAGGATCTACTAACTGGTAACTTATTGATAGTCGAAACTTTTTCTATTGAAGGCGAGGAAGAAGTACTTTTATCGTTCAAGGAATTACCTGAAAGTAAATTATTACGTGCCGAAATCGTTGTTGAGGACGATTATGAAGCCGATAATACGGCCTACGTCTTGTTGGGTAATGAGACAGGGGAGGCTGTTGTCGACGGGCAATTGCATGAGTTGGTAAAGAGAGCATTTGAAGCTGTCGGATTAACCGTTACGACCGGTTCCACGACTGAAATGCTTGCAGCGCAGGACGGATCCATTATTGTGACGAACGATGTTTCATTCCTGAAAAAGGGAACGAAACCGGTGATAATTATTGGAAGGAACGATAAATCCACCGAACCAGTTGCGGGCGCTGTAAAAAACACATCAGATCCACTGTTTACGATTGCAGGTATTAGTGACGTCTACGTAAGTGCCTTGTATCCGCCATTTAAATCGTATACGACAATCGCGACTGTGGGAGATAAACCGTTCATCCAAAAATCCAAGCGTGGCGACATTGTCATACTTGCTGATATTGAACTGACCGATTGGCCACTTCATCCGTCCTTCCCGCTATTTGTTTGGAGCACCGCTGAGTTATTGCGTTCTGAAACCGATTCTTTGGGGTTATTTGTGCCAAATGAACGCAAAGTAGTTCTCTCAGGTGCAACTGAGAATGGACTGGAAATCTATACGTTAGATGATGAATATGTCACTACAATTGCGGATGGTTCGAGTTTCATCGCGCCAACACGTCCGGGTATTTACAAAGCGCTGGACGGAGGAATAGAAAAGATGTTTGCTGTTCAGCTTGAGCGTTCAGAAAAAGAGTTAGTACAAGGTTCATCGTATAGAATCGGGCGCACTGAAAATGTGAAAGGGAATGAAGAAGGAAAAAAAGGGATTGGTTGGCTATTTCTCTTGCCACTTTTGCTTCTTCTACTTATTGAATGGGAGGTGCAAAGAAGACGTGGATATCCGAATTGATCAGCCTTTATGGCTTTTATTGTTCATTCCAATTGCGCTCTATATGGCGTATACATGGAAATCATCGGGCATGCGGCTTGTTGGAAAAGGGACCATTCTCTTTGTCCTGAGATGTACTGCGATTGCTGCTCTCATCTTTGCACTAGCAACTCCTTTTGTGACGCTACGCGCTGATAAAGAACAAATTTTGTTTGTCGTAGACCGTTCTGTTTCTATTGAAAGTGCTGGAGATTCGGCGAATAAATGGATTGCGGAAAGTTTAAAAGGTCGTCAAACGAATCAATCAGTAGGTGTGTATTCATTTGCCGAGACATTCCGTACGGATTTACAGCTGACGGACGCTGACGTAGCGATGCCGGTAATTGGACAGATGGAACCGAAAGATGTAACCGACATTGCAAAAGCGATTGATCTTGCAGCTGCGGTGGCTAAAAATGATAGCGCGACACGGATCGTGTTACTGTCTGATGGTTTGGAAACGGTGGGTAAGGTTGAAGAATTATTGCCAAAATATAATGAAGGCCGTGTTATCATTGACACTGTTTTGCTTGAACGACCAGGCAGTGCGGACGCCTCGATTTCTATTTTTGAGACGCCACTGACTGCTTACGAAGGTGAGAAGCAGTTGCTGCAAGTGGAAGTGGAATCAACTACCCGAACTGCTGGTGAACTGCTCATTTATCAAAATGATAAGGAGATCATCAAAGAGCCGGTGACACTTGAGCCTGGAAAGAATACTTTTTCATTCCGGACATCGGCAACTGGAAGCGGATTGCTGAAATACGAAGCGAAACTTCTTGTACCGGATGATAGCTTTTTAGAAAACAATCGCATGCTGTCCATCACGATGATGGAACGCTCCCCACATGTTCTCGTTGTTCAGACGAGCCGTAATCCATCAGCTATCCCAGCACTTCTGGATAAAAACGCGATGACTGTAGATGTTGTTGATGCGGGACAATTACCGGAAACGCTGTCGGGTTATCTAGGCTACGGCGCAATCATTTTTGATAATGTGCCAGGGCATGTCGTTGGTGAGGATAAGATGACAGTTATTGAACAGGCTGTGAAAAACTTTGGTACAGGTTTCATGATGGTCGGAGGAGATGAAAGTTTCGGGCTTGGCGGTTATTTTAAGTCACCGATCGAACGGCTCCTTCCTGTTGAAATGGAAGTGAAGGGTAAAGAATCACTTCCTTCGCTAGGCCTAATGATTGTCATGGACAGATCGGGAAGCATGAGCGGATCGAAAATTATCCTCGCAAGAGAAGCGGCAGCACGATCGGTTGAGCTTCTTCGTGATGATGACACATTCGGTTTTACTGCATTTGATGATCAGGTATGGGAAGTCATTCCAGTCGGCAAGCTGGGGGATAAGAAGAAAGCAGTCGAACAGATTCTCTCCGTTCCAGCGGGTGGCGGGACAGATATCTTTCCGGGCATGCAAAAAGCATATGATGATCTTGCAGATTTGAAGTTGCAGAGGAAGCATATCATCCTGCTGACAGATGGCCAATCGCCGATGCCACCGGACTATGAAGAAGTGATTGAGGATGGTAGAAAAAATAATATTACGATGTCGACGGTCGCTATCGGTTCAGATGCGGATTGGTCGCTGTTGGAAAACCTTGCGGAAAATGGAGGAGGTCGTTTTTACGATGTTGTAGATGAATCGACAGTGCCGGCAATATTGGCCCGGGAAACGTCGATGATGACGCGGACATATATCGAAGATAATCCATTTTATATGACGCTGGGCGGTGTTCCTGAATGGACGTCTTTGTTTAGCGAAGGTATTCCCCAAATGAATGCTTACATTGCGACAACTGCGAAAACGACAGCGACAATTGCAGGGATTAGCCATAAAGAAGATCCTATTATCGCTGAATGGATGTATGGGCTCGGCAGAACGATTGCATTCACATCTGATTCGACAGGGAAGTGGACGGGTGACTTAGCAAGATGGGAAGGCTACCCGGAATTTTGGAACACTGCCGTTGCCAGGTTGCTGCCCTCTTACGAAGAGGTTCCCTATATCATTACACATGAACGAGGCGGTACCTATACGGTAACAGACAGTTCCCGTAAGGCGGCTTTCCTGGACATAGCTGTCGTGGATGAAGCCGGACAAGAAGTACCGTTCACTTCAGAGCCGCTTGCGCCCGGTAAAGTGCGGGTGACTGTCGATGCAAAACCAGGCCTTGTATTTTTCGGTGTATCGGATGATAAGGGCGGCCTATTCGAAGCGGGTCTATCAGTGCCCTATAGCGATGAATACAAACCGGCAGCTCCTGATGTGTCACTGATGTCTAAAATTGCCGAGCGGACAGGCGGAAAAGTGTTAGAAGAACCGACTGAAGTATTTCGCAATCATCCTTTTAAAAGTGGTGAAAAAATACGGATTGCAGAATGGCTGATTTTGGCGGCGATGATCTTGTTCTTTATCGATATTACATTGCGGCGTTTCGGGATGTTTAAAGGATTTGTAAAGAAACGTGTAGTACGTGAAAAAGTTATCCAAGAGACATCGACAGCGGAAGAGAGTATTTCTGAATTATTGAAGGCGAAGAAGAAGCGATGATGGAAAAATTTCATACTTGTGGTGGTTCTAATCGCACCCGTGACGAGCATAACAGTGACTGTCCTAACAAATTTGATGGTCACTGTTACATCAAGAAAAGCCCCATCGCCCTGGAATTTTTCCGGTGTGATGGGGCTTTTCTGTTAATCATAGATCTGATAGCAAATCTCCGCTTCGTTTCGCCCAATAAGATGCAATGACAAAACAGATAAGTAGGATGATGGTGCCAATGATGTATGGAAAAATAATATTGATATCGAATAGGACGCCGGCTAGAGCAGGGCCAACCATGTTTCCAAGCGACATGTAGGCAGTCATCATGCCCGCTGCAAAACCTTGTTCTTCGCCTGCAAGTTTTGAAACGAGTGTGTTGACGGCGGGCCGCAACAAGGAAGTTGCTGTGAAGAAAATCGTTGCAACAAAAAGAATCATAAAGAACGAATTGACGAATACAATACCAATCATTGCGAAAGCCGCGATAATAAGATTGACAAGAATAACCCGCATTTCCCCGAAGCGATTGAACAGTTTATTGATAACAAACGTCTGTGCAATAACTCCAACAAAGCCGCCAACTGTAATGATAACAGCGATTTGAGAAGGGGTGTATCCGTATTTATGATCTACGTAAAGTGAGATTGTAGATTGGAAGTTTGCCAGACCAAATGAAAAGACAAACATGACAATCAGCATGACGAAGTAAGGGGTTTTTGCCGATCGTTTCATCTGTTTGAACAAGTTTTCCCGTTTTTTCTCACTGCCAGGTTCTACCGCGCTACGGGGTGCCGGGTTAGGTAAAGTGAAAATGGATATAACCGCTGCAGTTAGAGCAGCTGCTGTCGCGATATAAAAAGGGAATGTTAAACTGACTTTTGAAAGGAAGCCACCAATTGCAGGTCCAATCATAAATCCTAACGACATGGAAGCACCAAGGAGACCCATTCCTCTGCCTCGCTCTTCGTACGTTGTGATATCGGCAACGAATGCCATCATCGGCGGTACGAGGAATGCTGAGCCTAGCCCAGAGAAGAACCGTGATGCATAAAGCATCCATAATTCAGTGGATAATCCGAATGCAAGTTGCGAGAGGCCGAAAATGACTAATCCTATAATAATCAGCTTTTTCCGACCATGCTTATCAGATAAATCACCGGCAATCGGGGAGAAGATAAATTGTGAAAATGAGAACATCGCAATCAAAAAGCCGAGCGCTTGACCAGCAACACCAAAGGTACCTAAGTATTCTGGCATAATTGGAATAATGAGACCGATACCTGACATGGTGATAAACATATTGAACATTAAAACGTATAAAGCAAAATTATTAGATTTGACTGCCAAAATTATCCCAACTTTCTAAACTGTTTCGTATCACTAAAGTATAGTACCATAAATTGCATTTGAATACCTTTCAATGAGACTTCTGTATAGAAAGTAAAGACGGCCTTCGCATGTATGAAGGTCGTCTTTATCTTGTCTCTATAGGTTGAAATAATGAATCCCATTGAATTTGCTACGGCGCTCACTAATGAGAGAGTTGTAATTGGGGGTGTGGATTGTAGATCGCTTGGCGCTTTGGCGACCCCTTTGCCGCGCCTGGGCTAGGGGATTCCTCCCGCCATAAGCCAAGCAGCTGCGCCGCCAGTCTTATGGCTTCGGCTACCCGGTGTCCAGTTACTGACACAATTCACGTCCTTCGAATTGTGTCAGCAACTGGCATCGAATAGGCGCCTTCGCTCAGTTTATACACCGGATTCAATAGTTCAACATATAGAATTAGAGTCAAGAAAGACGCACTCCAGATTGCAGATTTCATCCCCGATAATGAAATGCGCTTTCTCAAATAGACCATCCAGCGAAGTCGCGACTTCGTGGTAGCCGGAGCGATAAGACTAAGGAGGGATGCAGTTCAATCCCTCCCAAATGCTCTCCTTTCCGGCTTATTGCGGGAGGCATCCACAAAACGTCGAAGCGGGATTAGCAGGATTTCTAATTCATTCCAAGTTATTAGGGCTTTTCCAATAGCCTTCCAAAAGCCCTTGTAAAGCACATACGCAGTATTTATTTGTTCAACATATATAGGCCGTATAAGTAGCCGACTAAAGTGAATACGTTGTACACTGTCCCTATATAAGGAGGGACAATA
>DYWT01000044.1 GCA_020742515.1 Sporosarcina psychrophila | reverse complement strand
AAAGAGTAGACAAATAAAAAATGGAGTTGCCATCCTGCATCACTTGACGACGTCCTGCTTGCAGATTGGATTAAAGATGTTGTATCATTAAACTAAAGTATTAGAATCAATACATTTTTCGGAAAAACGGTGGTGTCCATCAGGCATTAATTGCACCGATACCGAAGTGGAATCGCCGTTCTCCGAATTGCCATTCGAAGAAGGAGGTTTTATAAAGATGACTAAGTCAGACGGTAAATATCCAAACAAAGAAGATCTTGAACCAAACGTAAAAGGGATGCCCAATTCCGATGAGCTGCCGCTTGCGGATCCATCCGATTCAAATACATCACATATCTTTAGAGAAAACGAACAAGACAAGACGGGTGAGAACAAACCTTCCGCTTTTGGAACAAATAAGGTAGACAACCCTGACACAGGATACAACAAGCCGAAGTCAGGTGAGCGCTTTCCTTTTGGTGAGAATACTAAAGAAAATGGCAACTTCGATCAACATACACATGACAAATGGAATAAAGAGAAACCGAATGAAGATCCTTTTAAACCATAATTAAGCAGCGGTCGTCCCTTTGAGGAGCGGCCGCTTTGATTTTAAGGTAGAGTAGAAGGATAGAAGGGAATGGTAATCATAGAAACATTAAATCAGTTGAAATTTACACGTATTTATACACTTGGACGCCTTGTAAAGTCAAAAACAGAAGCTTGGGACGCACAACCAACAGGGTTCAATAACACAATTCGTTGGAATGCGGGCCATATTTATATAACGATGGAAACACTTATTCAAAAAGCGGTGGAGGGCTATGAACTGGTCAACCCTGAATGGATAGAACTGTTTGTGTCAGGGTCAAGCCCCGATATCTGGGAAGATAATGTTCCCTCAACAGAGGAGCTCCTTGCGGCTTTGGAAGAACAACCGGGGCGTATTGTTAAAGCGCTGGAAGGGAAACTGACAAATACGTTACAGGAACCGATGTCAATTGGGCCTTTGCATACGATGGTGACAGTTGAGGCAATCGTTCAATTCGCGGTGTGGCATGAAGGTGTCCATGCAGGCATGATTAACGCTTTGAACCGCTTGGCAGGAGAGTAAGCCTAGAATAATAGCGCGCAAGCATCTGTTCAGGAGCGATAGGCATCATGACGGTGATAAGCGCCTTTCACAGGTTATTAGCGGCCGATAATTTTATAATTTCCTGTATTAAAAAAGCAGCGATCAAACATCAGATTTAATCTAATGTTTGGTCGCTGCTTTTCCATATATTATAGAGATTTTACGTCTAGTCCTCAGCAACTAGAGGCTTACAGGATGTGGGGGCACGCAGCCGAGAGGGATTGAACTACATCCTGCCCAGGCAAAGCTCGCCTTTCTTTAGCCCGTCTTATGTCTGTTGCATCTGAAATGGCAATTTCGCTTTTGTTTATTTCAATCGACCAACTCATGCTTAAACGCATAAATGACAGCTTGTGTCCGATCTTGTACTTCCAGTTTAGATAATAGATTGCTAACATGCGTCTTCACTGTTTTCAATGCAATAAATAAATCATCCGCGATTTCTTGATTCGTTTTTCCTTTCGCAAGATGTAGTAAAATTTCGAGTTCGCGTTCGGTCAACTCTTCATGGGGCTGTCGCTCATTACCAGCACGCATTTTTTGCATCATTTTCGTCGTCACTTCCGGTTCTAATACCGTTTGTCCTTTCAGCGTTTCACGGATCGCTTCTGCAATTCGCTTCGCATTCGACGTTTTCAATATGTAACTAATGGCACCTGCTTCAAGCGCTGGATATACTTTGTCATCATCCAAAAAACTTGTCACGATAACAATCTTTGCTTCCGGCCACTCCTTTATAATAGCGGCAGTGGCTTCAGCGCCATTCATTTCCGGCATGACCATATCCATCAAAATAATATCCGGACGCAATTCGAGTGCTTTGCCCACGGCTTCACGTCCGTTTATCGCTTCGCCTATGACTTCCATGTCAGGCTGAATCTGTAAGTACGCAGATACACCGATTCGTACCATCTCATGGTCATCCACTAACAGGATTTTGATCATTCAGTTCATCTCCTTTTCTGGCAGGCAATTTTACTTCCACAATTGTCCCTTGTGAGGGAACGGAAACAATTTTGCATGTGCCCCCGATTTCAATTGCACGTTCTTTTACATTTTGCAGTCCGTACGAGCCGCCTTTTCCATCATTATCCTTAAATCCTATACCGTTATCTTGCACGCGGAAAATGGCAAGACCGTCCCGTTCCACGAACAACACATCTACTTCTGTAGCTTGTGCATGCCGGAGTGTGTTGGATAACGTTTCCTGTGCAATACGGAATAAGTGATCTTCTGCACCTTTCGATAAAGTTACTTCTTCCAAGCGAAAACGAATATTGAATAGTACTTTCTCTCTCAATTCAACTAATAGTTCTTCAAGACCTTCGGCGAGCGATTTGTTATTCAAAGCCGCCGGCCGTAAATGAAGGAGCAATGCCCGCATTTCAAGTTGTGCCTGCTGAACAATCCGTTCAACTTGGAGCACTGGTTTTTGTGTTACTGTATCTTCATTACTTTCCGTAATGGCGGATAATAGCATCGAAGCGGCGAACAGTTGCTGGGAGACGGAATCATGCAGTTCGCGAGCGAGCCGCTGTCGTTCCTGTACAATGCGCTCTTGAATTAGTTTGTCTTGGGCTTCCGCACGCTCATCGATAATTCGCTGCAAACTTTTCCGTTGTGTATGAATGACAGTTGACACTGTCCCGATTGCCCGGTCCATACGGGGGGAAAATTTTTCGGTTGAAGAGGCATCTTGTTCAGTGTCGATTAACCCCGTTAACCTTTGCTCGATTGCTTTTTCTTTTGAACTTCCGAGAAAACTCGTCCAAATGGCAATTCCCCAGGCAAGCAGGAGAGCTGTATTCAAAATCCACCAACCGAGTGGAACATCCGCAAATTGCAATTCATAAAATGCAAACCAGCTTTCCTCTAATGGCAAGCCAAGAAGAAAATAGATATATGCTGCTGCAATTGCGATAAATAAAAATGATAAAACAAGCCCTCGTCCTATAACAGCCTTCATTTTCTCGTCACCTCGACATCTCCGCCCCAAGTGGAAAGAGTAATGATTAGCTCAGGAGACTCAGCTGATTTCCCTTCATAACTATCCTTCATATGGAGCGATTCATTGATGAGCCGTTTTCTGTAGGTATCGAAAAGTTTAGCATCACCGATTAGTGTCGTGTAATGAACGCGTACGGGAATCTCGTAAGGCAAGTCAATCTTAATTTTCCCTATACCTTGCCTAACGGAAATTAAAGAAGTTCCTTTCGGTAACACCGTATCGGTAACGTCGATGTGAATATCACCAAAGATCCCTTGGATATGAATGTCCTCCCACTCGTACGATGAAAAGGGGGATGATTGAACGGAAAATAATTTGTTTTTCCATATCCCGTTCGGTGTTTCACGCTGAAGGTCTTTGAGAGGACGCATAATTTCCTCCGACGGGACGCCTTTCCATAACTTTACAAGGACGTACAAGATGACGGTGAAAATGAGAACCCGTAAACTCCACAATGTAAAAAGCGCCATTGCAATGAAAAACAAGCCAGGTAAAAATAGTAGTTTCGACCGTTTTCGTAACCCGTAATAAATCAGTCCGGCACCAAGAAGGACGAACACGATGTTGCCGTTATGAAAAAAAGCTGCTTCGACAAAAATGAGCAGTAAAAATGTGAATCCCCAAAATGTGATTTTGCTCGTATCGAGTCGTTTCATTTTTTATTCTCCCTTCTTGAGGTCAGAATCTCTGGAAATAAGGAAAGGAAGGCAGATGCCTCCCTACCTACAATCTATTTTACACAATTTCTTCCGCTTTTGCGGATTCTTTCTCTAATGTCCAGACTTCAGGTGCTAGATGATCGGCACCCTCCGCTTTTCCTAATGATTCCAAACGACGGTCCATAGAGGAAGTTTCGTACTCACGTTCAATTTTCCCGCCAAGGTTTTCGATATACTTTTTCATGTCACCAACTGATGCCATCTTGCTGTCTGCATTTTCAGGAGAGATGACTTGGTCCATCCGGTGATGGGCACGTGTCACGTTCTCTTTTCCCATTAATTGCAATTGACGCACTTTCATATCTTTCACTTTATGTTTCATTTCCTCGAATTTACGCTCTAGGGAAAGAAGTTCATAAGCTGTTTCCGTCACACTTTCTGAAAGCTCTGCCGCACGCGTGTCATACGCAGCAATCTCCTCTTCTGCAAAAGCGACTAAGTCTTCTTCGCCGGCAGTTTTTGCAAGTTCAAGCTGGCTGCGGCGTTTATCCGCCATGTTTTCTGCTTCTAATAGCTCTTTCTGCAGTTCTGTTTTTAGTTTGCTTTGACGTTCAAGCAATTTCCCGATTGAGTCCGTTTGTTTTTCTGCCTCGCGAATGTATTGATTCAACATTGCGATTGGATTTTTGCTTTCTTTCTTGTCTAATACCGTGTGAAGATCTGCCTGTATTGAGTATTTAAATCGATTCCAAAGTGAGTTCATAGTTAGTTCCTCCTCATTATTTTGTGATTTCATTCCACTGACGTTCGAAGTTTACGAATGGATCATCAGAGGTGTTAGTGATGATGTTACTGTTTTCTGAGCCATGCCATTTACGCCAAACATAGAAGACACCGACTAGAGCAATAATCCCGATGAACGCAGGCACATTTGCAATTGCTGTTAACAAGCCAATGACAAGTACGCCTCCCCAGAACAATTTCGAGATTGTGGAAGTGCTCTTTCTGAAATAATGGAACCCCGCATATGCAACCACTGCAGAAAATGCAAGTGCAAGAAGTGATCCAAGATTTGCAAGGACAACGATTGCCGCTGTAATACCAAGTGCTGCCAGACCAAGTTTTTTCATTGGTTGTTCCTCCTTTCGATTGTAGCTTAATCTTATAATGATTTTCCGCTTGTCCAAACGGGCGCTGTGCGGATTTGTAACTACGCCTTAAGGCTGAATCCTTCTAGGACATACTAGACTTCAATAGATTTGTAAGTTATTCTAGTATTCAATGAAGATTCTTTTAATTCAGAGAACGAGGTGTGGGTATGAAAGATGTTGTCATTGTTGAAGGGGTACGAACTGCAATCGGGCGAAGAAAAGGAGGTTTTGCAAATTACAGACCTGATGAACTTGCAGCAGTGGTGTTTGAGGAGCTTGTCAAGCGGGCTGGTATTTCGAAGGGCGATGTTGAAGATGTCATTTTGGGGTGTGTGACACAAGCAGGAGAACAGGGTGGAAACATCGCCCGTACAGCTGCGTTAATCGCAGGCTTCCCTGTACATGTGCCCGGAGTGACAATTGATCGGCAATGCGGATCGAGTCAGCAAGCTGTTCATTTCGCGTCGCAGGCAATTCTCTCGGGAGATATGGATATCGTCATCGCAGGCGGCGTTGAAAGTATGACACGTGCACCAATGATGTCCAATATGGGAGATGTGAAACCCAGTCCAAAGCTTATGGAAAAACATGAAATCATTAATCAGGGACTATCAGCGGAGCGTATTGCAAACAAATGGGAGCTGTCACGGGAGGAACTTGATCAATTTTCATTTGATAGCCATCAAAAAGCAATTCGTGCAATTAATGAAGGAAAGTTTGAAGACGAAATTATGCCCGTTGAAATTACAAATGAAGATGGCACAACCGAAATTTTCTCTATAGATGAAGGCCCTCGTCCAGGAACGACAACAGAAGTGCTGGCTGGATTACGGACAGTATTTGATGAAAATGGTGTGATTACAGCGGGGAACGCAAGTCAAATGAGTGATGGCGCGTCTGCGGTCCTCCTGATGTCACGTGAAAAAGCGGACAAGCTAGGCCTTAAACCACTTGCACGCATTGTTGCGCGAGCAGTGATCGGTTCCGATCCGACATTAATGCTGACTGGACCGATTGAAGCAACGCGAACAGTACTCGAGAAAGCGAATCTTTCAATAGAAGATATAGACACGTATGAGGTGAATGAAGCGTTTGCACCTGTTCCACTTGCATGGCTGAAAGAAATCGGTGCAGATCCCATTAAATTGAACCCGAACGGCGGGGCCATTGCCCTTGGCCATCCGCTTGGTGCGACGGGAACAAAATTGCTGGTATCCATGATGCACGAATTAAAACGAACCAATGGACGGTACGGGTTACTCGCAATTTGCGAAGGGATGGGTATGGCGAACGCAACAATTATCGAACGCCTTTGAGGGGGATTTAGGGATGGAAATGAACAAAATTGCTGCAATTGTAACAGGTGGAGCGTCGGGTCTTGGAGAGGCCACTGTAAGAAGGATAGTAGGCGCCGGAGGGAAAGCAGCTATTTTCGATAGGGATGAAGTGCGTGGATGTGCACTTGCGAACGAACTTGGGGAAGAAAGTGTTCTATTTCTAAAAACGAATGTTGCGAATGAGGAAGAAGTGGAAGTGAATGTAGCTTCCGTCAAAGAGGCATTCGGGGAAATAACTGCCGTTGTCAATTGCGCGGGCATTGCGACGCCAGGGAAAGTATTGTCGCGAAGCGGTCCGCTAGCGCTAGACCAATTTGAACAAGTAATCCAAGTCAACTTGATAGGTACATTCAATGTAATTCGTTTGGCGGCGGCCGCTATGCAAGGGAATGAACCAAACGAAGAAGGTGAGCGCGGGGTAATTGTGAATACCGCATCAGTTGCTGCTTTTGAAGGACAAATTGGACAGGTTGCCTACAGTGCATCAAAGGGTGGTGTAGTGGGAATGACGTTACCGATTGCCCGTGAACTTGCGGCATTCGGTATTCGTGTGATGACTATTGCGCCAGGTCTTGTAGAAACACCATTATTTGATGGGCTACCGGAATCCGCGCGTAATTCACTTGCTGCAATGGTCCCGTTCCCAAAACGACTTGGCCGACCAAAAGAATATGCAATGCTAGTTGAAAGTATTTTCACAAACACATTGCTCAATGGTGAAGTAATCCGGTTGGATGGGGCGATTCGGATGCAAGCCAAGTAAGAAAAATGGCATATGTAACGTACAAGACATAACTATATACATGCTATCAAAGGAGGCTTTACCATTGGCAAAGTACAGATTCGAAACGGATGAGCACGTCATGTTCAGAGATTCACTCCGAAAGTTTCTTCAGAAAGAGGCAATCCCGTATTACGATACCTGGGAAAAAGACCGGCTCATCCCGGTAACATTTTGGAAGAAGCTTGGTGAAATGGGGTTTCTCTGTCCGCAAGTTGAAGATGAATACGGCGGACTTGGTCTGGACTTCAGCTTCGGCGTCATTATCGGAGAGGAACTTGAACGAGTGGGATCAGGTCTTACAGGCGTGGGATTACACAATGATATCGTCGTTCCCTATATTGAATCATACGGCACAATCGAACAGAAAGAACGTTGGTTACCGGGTTGTGTAAGCGCTGACATTATTACAGCTATCGCAATGACGGAGCCGGGAACAGGATCAGATCTCGCCAATATCCAAACGACTGCCATTAAAGACGGTGATTACTATGTCGTCAATGGTCAAAAGACATTTATTACAAACGGCATTAATGGGAATCTGGTGCTCGTTGCAGTAAAAACCGATCCGCATGCTGAGCCGAAACATCGCGGTGTCAGCCTGCTTGTAATAGAAGAAGGAACGCCTGGTTTCACGAAAGGCCGTAAGCTCGATAAAGTTGGTCTGCATTCGCAAGACACGGCGGAGTTATTTTTTGAGGAGTGCCGTGTGCCAGCATCGAACTTGATAGGTGAGGAAGGAAAAGGATTCAGCTACTTAATGGAAAAACTTCAACAGGAACGGCTTGTTGTTGCGATTGCTGCACAAACGGCATCAGAAGATATGCTGGAAATGACGCTCGAGTATGTAAAATCGCGAAAAGCATTCGGAAAACCGATTGCTTCATTTCAAAATACACAGTTTAAAATTGCAGAAATTGCAACTAAAGTGGAAATTGGCAAGGCATTTGTCGAATCGCTTATCGAAGACCATATAGCTGGAAAAGATATCGTCACAAAAGTATCTATGGCAAAATATTGGCTGACCGATACGGCACGGGAAATCTCCTCGGAGTGCATGCAACTGCACGGTGGATACGGTTATATGGAAGAATATAAAATTGCAAGACGTTATCGAGACATCCCTGTTGCGTCGATATATGCGGGGACGAATGAAATCATGAAAGTCATTATTGCAAAGAACATGGGGTTGTAATAGGTTAAGAAACTCAGTGGAATAAATGTACTCATCGTCTCATATTATTAGTCGGGACCGTATGTGATGAATGATTGCTAGTCCATGCCGCACCGATTAAGCAAAAAAATCCATTCTAAATGAAAAGGGGATTGATTGGTATGATGCAAACACCACTTTTATTATCATCTTTCATAAAACGAGCGGAGCAATATTTCCCGGACAAGTTAATTATTTCACGAACCGGGGAAAATTCCATTCATCGTATTCCGTATAGCGAATTCGCGAAAAGAACGCGAAAACTTGCAGATGCATTGACGAAACTCGGCATGCAGCATGGAACAAAAGTCGGTTCATTCGCTTGGAATCACCATCGTCATTTAGAAGCGTATTTTGGCGTGCCTGGAACAGGCGCTATCCTTCACATGATCAATATTCGATTGTCTCCGGAACATATTGCGTATGTCATCAATCACGCAGAAGATGAAATTCTGCTGGTCGACGATAATTTATTCCCACACCTTGAAAAACTTGCACCCTATTTGAAGACGGTGAAACATTATATCATCATGGGAGACAGCGCGGAAATCCCGGAGACATCTCTTGAAAATGTGCATTCATATGAAGCGCTTCTTGCAACTGCATCGGAAGACTATGCTTTTCCTGAAGATCTTGATGAAAAC
>DYWT01000043.1 GCA_020742515.1 Sporosarcina psychrophila | reverse complement strand
CCGGCTTTTTGAATTGTTTGGTTTCTCAATAAGGGATAGATAATTGAAAATGAGTAAAGACTTGATGAAGAAAGCTGTTCAAGTCTTGAATTAAGGGTATTCCTTTTAAATGAAACGATTCTTAATGATTTGCAAGGCAATGCTTAATGCGATAAGATTAGAATGATACTAAATAGAGAATGGATATCCGTTCAACTTTAATATATTGGAGGTATTGGAATGGCTACTTTAGAAATTAAAGACCTTCACGTCGAAATTGAAGGCAAGGAAATATTGAAAGGCGTCGATTTGACGATTAATACAAATGAGATCCACGCAATCATGGGTCCGAATGGTACAGGTAAATCTACACTCGCGCAAGCGATTATGGGGCATCCCAAATATGAGGTAACATCAGGTACGATCACACTCGATGGCGAAGACGTGCTAGAGATGGAAGTGGACGAGCGCGCTAGAGCGGGTATCTTCCTTGGTATGCAATATCCAAGCGAGATTACTGGTGTAACGAACGCTGACTTCCTTCGTTCTGCAATCAATGCGAAACGTGAAGAAGGCGATGAAATTTCATTGATGAAATTCATCCGTGAACTTGATAGCAAAATGGAATTCCTTGAAATGGACGAAGATATGGCTACACGTTACTTGAACGAAGGCTTCTCAGGCGGAGAAAAGAAACGTAACGAAATCCTTCAGCTTACAATGCTGAAACCTAAATTTGCAGTGCTTGATGAAATTGACTCTGGTCTTGACATTGATGCATTGAAAGTTGTTTCAAAAGGCATTAACGAAATGCGCGGCGAAGATTTTGGTTGCCTGATCATCACTCATTACCAACGTCTTCTTGACTATATTACGCCAGACAAAGTTCACGTTATGATGCAAGGTAAAGTTGTTAAATCCGGCGGTGCTGAACTAGCACATAAACTTGAAGAATCAGGATATGACTGGATTAAAGAAGAACTTGGCATCGAAGACGAAACTGTCGGGCAGGAAGTTTAAGAAAGGGGGACGATTCAAAATGACGGTTGAAACAAAGATGGCATTAACCGAACAGGACGTCCGCTCCTATTCCGCTAAGATGAATGAAGCAGATTGGATGGCGGATTTCCGCGCAGACGCATTAGCGAAAGCGGAACAGCTACCAATGCCAAAACCAGATAAGACGAAAATCGATAAATGGAATTTCACGGAATTCCCTGTTCATACGGTAGAAAGTGCTACGTATTCTTCATTGGACGAACTGTCAGAAGAAGCGCGTGCACTTGTTGATAAAGATCAGCAGAACAGCATTTATGTCCAGCATAATAACACACCAGCTTACCTGTTTTTATCTGAAGAGTTGAAAGCGAAAGGTGTCATCATGACAGACATTTTCACAGCATCACGTGAACATAGTGATCTTATGAAAAAATATTTCATGACAGACGGTGTGAAAGTAGACGAGCATAAACTGACTGCACTTCATGCAGCACTTATAAACGGCGGCGTTTTCGTATATGTTCCGAAAAATGTTGTTGTCGAAGAACCAATTCAAGTGTTGTTTTTACATGATGATGAACAAGCTTCACTCTTTAACCACGTTCTAGTTGTGGCAGAAGCGAATAGTTCAGTGACGTATGTTGAGAACTATTTATCGACTGTAGAAGAAGCAAAAGGATTAGCTAATATCGTTTCTGAAGTATTCACAGGTGATAATGCACAAATTACTTACGGTGCGGTTGATGTACTTGCGAAAGGATTTACAACTTACGTGAATCGTCGTGGAGTTACAGGACGCGATAGCCGAATTGATTGGGCACTTGGACTGATGAATGACAGTGATACGATTTCTGAAAATATTACGCATCTTGTTGGTAACGGATCTCATTGTGACATGAAGACAGTCGTTGTTGGACGCGGTCAACAGCGCCAAAACTTCACAACTGAAATCGTTCACTGGGGAACGGATACTGAAGGATTCATTTTGAAACACGGTGTCGTGAAAGAAGCATCTACATGTATCTTTAACGGTATTGGAAGAATTGCAAAAGGTGCAACAAGAGCGAACGCTGTTCAAGAGTCACGTGTTCTTATGTTGAGTGAAAGGGCACGCGGAGACGCAAACCCAATCCTTCTTATCGACGAAGACGATGTAACTGCAGGACACGCAGCATCTGTTGGCCGGGTTGATCCGATGCAACTGTTTTACTTGATGAGCCGAGGAATTTCCCAACACGAAGCAGAACGCCTTGTCATCCATGGTTTCCTTGCGCCTGTTGTCAGCAAATTGCCGATTGAAGGCGTTAAGAAGCAATTGACGGAGGTTATCGAAAGGAAAGTGCGCTAATGCTCAGTACAGACATCCGCAAACATTTCCCTATATTGGACCAGGAAATAAACGGGCATCCGCTCGTTTATCTAGATAGTGCCGCGACTTCTCAAAAGCCCCGGCAAGTAATAGAAGCGATTAGCAACTATTACAGTTTTGATAACTCAAACGTTCACCGTGGCGTGCATACGCTTGGAAACCGGGCGACGGAAGGGTATGAAGGTGCACGTGAGAAAGTGCGTAACTTCATAAATGCGAAGTCGACGGAAGAAGTCATTTTCATGCGTGGTACGACAACTGCATTAAACACAGTTGCGCAAAGTTATGGGCGGGCGAATGTCGGTGAAGGTGATGAAATATTGATCACTTACATGGAGCACCATTCGAACATTATTCCATGGCAGCAATTGGCAAAAGAAAAAGGGGCAGTGTTGAAATACGTCGACCTTGAGGAAGACGGAACATTGTCAATCGAAAAAGTACGAGAAGTGATTACAGACCGGACAAAAATCGTGTCAATCATGTACGTATCGAACGTGCTTGGTACGATGAATCCGATTAAAGAAATTACCGAAATTGCGCATGCTCATGGGGCTGTCATGGTTGTCGATGGCGCGCAAGCTGCACCGCATTTGAAAATCGATGTACAGAAACTTGACTGTGACTTTTTCGCTTTCTCGGGACACAAGATGTGCGGGCCAACCGGTATCGGTGTTCTTTATGGGAAAAAAGATTTACTTAACAAAATGGAGCCGGTGGAGTTCGGAGGCGAAATGATCGACTTCGTCGGTTTGTATGAATCAACATGGAAAGAGCTCCCTTGGAAGTTTGAAGGCGGTACACCGATTATCGCGGGTGCGATTGGTCTTGGTGCTGCTATCGATTTTCTTGAGGAGATCGGACTGGATAACATTGAACGGCATGAACACCAACTTGCCGGATATGCAATGAAGCGGATGTCGGAAATCGATGGACTTACCATCTATGGCCCGCTTGATCCTGAAAAACGCGCTGGACTTGTCACGTTCAATCTGAACGATGTCCATCCGCATGATGTCGCAACGGTGCTCGATATGCACGGCATTGCCGTCAGGGCGGGTCACCATTGCGCACAGCCGCTCATGAAATGGCTCGATGTATCAGCCACGGCACGCGCCAGCTTCTATATTTACAATACAGAAGCTGACGTTGATCGCCTCGTGGACGGACTCCGTATTGCAAAGGAGTATTTCGCAGATGTCTACTAATAAATTAGATCAATTATATCGTTCGGTCATCATGGATCATTACAAAAACCCTAGAAACAAAGGCATCATCGAAGAAAGTAGCATCACTGTCGATATGAATAATCCGACATGTGGCGATGTTATTCATCTGACGCTTCAAGTAGATGACGGCATCGTTCAAAATGCGAAATTTGAAGGGGACGGCTGTTCAATTTCGATGGCATCCGCTTCAATGATGACGCAAATTGTCAAAGGGAAAAAAGTGGACGAAGCATTAAAAGCTGCCACTGTCTTTTCGGACATGATGTTGGGCAAAGATATTGACGACTCCATCGACCTCGGCGATATTGAAGCATTGGCGGGCGTAGCGAAATTTCCCGCCCGTATCAAATGTGCGACATTGGCCTGGAAGGCGATGGAAAAGGGAGTCGGAAATGACTCCGGACAAAATAGAACGGAGGAATAGTAATGGCTAAAAAAATGCCGGAAATCGGCGATTACAAATATGGGTTTGCTGATAAAGACGTCTCTGTTTTCCGTTCGGAACGTGGTTTGACAAAAGAAATCGTCGAAGAAATCTCAGGAATGAAGGACGAACCTAAGTGGATGCTTGACTACCGCTTGAAATCATTGGAACTGTTCTACAAAATGCCAATGCCTCAGTGGGGTGGAGATCTCAACTCCCTTAAATTCGACGAAATCACATATTACGTTAAACCATCTGAAGGAGCAGAACGCTCTTGGGATGAAGTACCGGAAGAAATCAAGCGTACGTTTGATAAACTCGGGATTCCAGAAGCGGAACAAAAATACCTTGCAGGTGTTTCTGCACAATATGAATCTGAAGTTGTGTATCACAATATGAAAGAAGAACTCGTAGACTTGGGGATTGTCTTCAAAGATACGGATTCAGCACTTAGAGAAAACGAAGAGCTATTCAAAAAGTATTTCGGAACGATTATTCCGAACTCTGATAATAAGTTTGCTGCCCTAAATTCAGCTGTCTGGTCAGGCGGTTCATTCATCTACGTGCCACCAGGCGTTAAAGTTGAAACACCGTTGCAAGCCTACTTCCGTATCAACTCGGAAAACATGGGGCAGTTCGAGCGCACACTTATCGTTGTTGATGAAGGAGCAAGCGTCCACTACGTTGAAGGATGTACTGCACCTGTTTATACGACGAACTCACTCCACAGTGCAGTCGTTGAAATCATCATCAAAAAAGATGCGTATTGCCGTTATACGACAATCCAAAACTGGGCAAACAACGTGTATAACCTTGTTACTAAGCGTGCAGTTTGTGATGCAAATGCAACAATGGAATGGATTGACGGTAACATCGGTTCGAAATTGACGATGAAATACCCTGCAGTTATTCTTAAAGGCGAAGGCGCTCGCGGTATGACACTTTCCATCGCGCTTGCTGGGAAAGGTCAACACCAGGATGCTGGAGCTAAAATGCATCACCTTGCGCCAAATACATCATCTACAATCGTATCGAAATCGATTTCTCAACACGGTGGTAAAGTAACATATCGTGGAATCGTTCACTTCGGACGTAAAGCAGATGGTGCACGCGCAAACATCGAGTGTGACACGCTCATTATGGATGACCTGTCGACTTCTGACACGATTCCATATAATGAAATCCTGAATGATAACATTTCACTTGAACACGAAGCGAAAGTTTCTAAAGTATCAGAGGAGCAGCTCTTCTACTTGATGAGCCGCGGAGTTCCTGAGCTTGAAGCAACTGAAATGATCGTTATGGGCTTCATCGAGCCATTCACAAAAGAGTTGCCGATGGAATATGCTGTAGAAATGAACCGTCTTATCAAGTTTGAGATGGAAGGCAGTATAGGTTAACTCCCTGTAAATACTGTCATATCAACGTTTACACGGTGAATATAGAATAGGGAAAATCAGCCGTGCCGATTTCGTGCCGATTCAGATTTTCCTTGAAGTGTAGGAGGCGAACTTTTTAAGTTCGTCTTCTTCTATTTTTTCTGTGATATCGAGATATGTGTCAGTTGTTGTTTTTGTTGTTTTGTGCCCTAAACGATCAGCGACAAATTTAATGCTTGCCCCTGATTCCAACAATAAAACTGCATGGGTGTGTCTAAATCCGTGTGTGCCTTTGTATCCTACACCGGCATCCTTACAGTAGTCGCGAATCGAATCGCGGACTGTAGAAGGCGTTAAGTAGTTTCCCAAGTAGTTCTGAAAGATAATCCCATCCTCGTTTTTGCGAAAAGCTATTTTCCCTAAAATCATTTCATTTTGCCTCAGTTTGAATTTTTTCATTTCACGCAGTAGCTCTTCATTCAATCCGATTTTACGATAAGAAGCAGTGTTTTTAAGCGTGGTAATTTTCAATTCATTATTATCATTTCGTCTCGTTTGCCTTTCAATCGTCAATTTCCCTCCTTCAATGTCTGTCCACTTCAAAGCTAAAGCTTCGCTGATTCTTAATCCTGTTTGACTTAAAAAGTACATAAGAGTGTAGTACAATTGATAATTTTCAAAACGCTGGTGTTTATAAACCTTCATGAAATCGAGCAAGGCATTCAGCTCAATCAGGCTGTAATATTTTACAGTCTTTTTGATGCTAACAGAATCCTGTACGGGAGCTCTTAGCTTGTCTGCCGGATTCTTCTCCAGCACTTCAATATCATGCACCGCATAGTGAAAAATGCTTTTTAAAACAGAAAGATATTTCAGTCTCGAACCAAATGAGTATTTTTCATTTTTTTCATGGTCCTTCATTTCCGCATACTGTTGAGTCCATCGTTTTATTTCTACACGCCGGATTCGCATAATTCGCTTGTTCCCGAAAAAGGGTAGGATGTGTAACCGTACAATCACTTCTAATTGCTCGAAAGTTGATTCCTTAACGTTTGCCTTCTTGTGATCATTCAGCCACTCATCAGCGACTTCTTCGAACAACATATTTCTATCATTTAATGTTTGTCCATAATAGATTCGCTCTTCTACTTTCCCAGCTTCAATTTCCGCTTCCTTTTTGGTGCGAAAAGTTCCGATGCTAAATTCTTCACCTTCTTTAGACACCCTGGCTTGCCATCGTCCGCTTTTTAGTTTTCTGAATGTCGCCATATTACCACATCCTTTTTTATAATAAAGAGCAGCTAATCCAAATGAGGATGCTGCTCTTTTTTTAATTCCAAGCGCTTGGGATTAATCTTGTTCAACGATGTAAATTACAACTTTACCATGAATTTTCAAGTTCTTAGCTTCTTCATAGGAGATTGAATAGTCCAAGAAACTTCTATCCTTTGAATCTGGGCTGAATATCAGCCTCTGATTCTCCTTATCGTCATAGAACCGTTTTACCGAGTATTCATGCTCGTTGCTAAATACAACGATGTCATCATCTTTTAAGCTATCAACTTCAATTTTTTTAACTGCAATCATCGAACCGCTTGGAAATATATTATTCATCGAATCTCCATTAATTCGCATCATGTAGATATCTTGTTGTCCGGCCCATTTTCCCATAATGGAATCAGGAACTTTTATATTGCCTACGTTATTTGAAGTGAAACCGTCAATTGTTGATGGTAGGCCGGCAGCGACTGTGACAGGATAAAAATCATAAGTCGATGAAACTAATGAATACTCAGCCCTGTCTTCCGAGATTCTATCTATCCCCGAGACCTCTTCTTTCAATAAATCTTCTACACTTATGCCTAATACTTTACAAATCCTGATTGTGTTATCTATAGAAGCGTTGTTCAAATTCCTTTCAATCATAGATCTAATTGTTGTGTAAGGAACTCCAGACTCTTTAGCGAGACTTGTAACCTTATAGCCTTTATCTTCAATATAATTTGCTAGCCTTTCTCCTCTTTCCATATAATTCACCTCCTGTCATATATCTATTAAGTTACGATATTTCGTAACTTCTATATAAGAATATCATGGTT
>DYWT01000042.1 GCA_020742515.1 Sporosarcina psychrophila | reverse complement strand
TGAATGTAGTATAGAAAGTGGACACAATCCAATGAGCGTGTTTGGATGGAGAGAACAAACTAACTGAATGGAGCGTGTCCATTATGAAGAAACGAATAGATAATCAGCTGAAAGAGCATTTGGTCAAGCTGGTGGTGGAAGACGGAAGAAAACAGATTGAAATTTCACGGGAGATGGATGTGCCTGTCAGTACCTTGCGAAAGTGGGTAAGTCACCATCGAAAAGAACTGGAAGGAAAACGTAATGGGGAAGAACTTGTAACCCCTACCGAGCGGCTAAGGCAGCAACGTGCGCTTGAAAAAGAAATCCAGGAACTGAAGGAAGAGAATGAAATCTTAAAAAAAGCCATGCACATCTTTTCAAAAAACCCGCAGTGATCTATTCATTTATTGAAAAGCACCGGGAAGAATACCGCGTGAATAGGATGTGCGAAGTTCTAAAGGTTTCAAAGAGCGGCTACTATAAATGGCGTGAAAAAGTACAAAGTGCCTCGCAGAAGAAAAAAGAAGGGGCATTAAAGTTAATCAAACAAATTTTTCACGAGAATCGGGAGGTCTATGGAAGCCCCCGAATCCAACGGATTATGAAGAAACAAGGGGTACCACTTTCAGAGAAGACTGTCTCAAACTATATGAGAGAGCTGAGTTTATGCGCTACAGTGCCTTTTCACTATACGGTGACGACTCAATCTAATCATGAACATCCGATTTATCCTAATTTGTTAAAACGAAACTTCCATGCGGATCATCCCAATCAAGTGTGGGTCGTGGATATCACCTATATCTGGACAAGTCAGGGGTGGCTATATCTGGCTACGGTGATGGATTTATTCTCTCGTAAGATCATTGGTTTTAACTTAGCGAACACCCTATCCACGAAGCTGCCTCAACTGGCGCTGGAGCGTGCTTTTCATTTCCGTTCCCCAGAAGAAGGGTTGATTCACCATTCAGATCAGGGCTCCCAGTATGCGTCTGTTGCTTATACTGGACTGCTTAAAGAGAAGCAGTGCCAAATCAGCATGAGTCGTAGAGGTGACTGTTACGACAATGCGTGTATTGAATCCTTCCATGCGACAATCAAGAAGGAACTGATTTACCGAATGAAGTTCAAGACACGAAAGGAAGCAGAGACGGCAGTGTTGGATTACATCATCTCGTTTTATAACGAGAAACGCATCCATTCCACGTTAGACTATGTCTCCCCTAATTTTTTCGAGTCACAGTATCAAGAATTGAAAGAGAAAAATGCCCAGAAACCACTCACAACTTTCGTGGAAGAGCAGTTGGCTTTTTAACTGCTCTTCCATGAAAGTACAGCAAGCGCAGCGCGGTAGGCTTTTTAAAATAACCGCTCATTAATTCATGTCCACTTTCTTGACAGAATACCAAAACCGATCATAACTGCCGCTTAACCGATCATATCTAGCAACAAACCGATCATACCTGCCGCTTAACCGATCATATCCAGCAGCAAACCGATCATAACTGCGGCTAAACCGATCATATCCAGCAACAGACCGATCATATCCAACTAATAAAAGCTGCAGATGCACGGGAAATCCCGCTCATCTGCAGCTTTTTTCAATCCTCTTCCGAGATCATTTCATCATAAGCGAGCTTTACAGCTTCATAAACAAACAACGCGGCAAGCGCGTGCGGTTGAACAATTCGTTCGCCATCGTCGCCAGGCAACAAACCGCGTGTAAGACCAGTTGATATATACGTATAAGCTAAATCTGCGAGTTCATTATCAACAACGGGCTTTTCAGCAGCAAGTGCAGCAAATGGGATAAAGCGTCCAGCGAGCTGCCGTGCAAGTTCGAGCGCGGGCTCATCCGCCGCAGACCTCGTTAACAGCCAAATTCGGTCGGCTGTTGTAAACTCCATATCAAACTCATAACGAACAGCGCCGCTAAGCAACTCGGCACCGTGTAATGCGGTAAAAGTAACCGCCTCCATTTCGCCGAAGCCAGCAATAATGACACGCCCTTCACCGATTACCGCTTGGGCGAGAAGCCGGGCTGTCTCTTCAATCGACTCTTCACCGTTTCCTGAGATGCGCTGAAGAAGTCCGCCGATTTGCGTTGTTAACATTTTCACAATTACCACCTCCACCTCATTATAAGAAGAGGGAGCATGGAAAGCAAAAGACAAAATCTTATTAAAAAAGAAGGGTATCCATGTTATTTGTCTAATAAGTAGTTATACAACATGGGTTTTGCGGGAAGAGGGATGGGGATTGAAAAGTCTTTTAATCGTAGATGACCAAAAAGGAATTCGGCTATTGCTGGATGAAGTGTTTCGCCGGGAAGGATTCAAAATAACCCTCGCGGCAAATGGAATGGAAGCACTTAAGGCAGTAGAGCAGGAAACTCCTGGCTGCGTCTTGCTCGATATGAAAATGCCGGGCATCGATGGTCTGGAAGTTCTAAAAAGATTAAAAATCGGTTGGCCAGAAGTCCCGGTCATCATGATGACAGCGTATGGAGAAATCGAATTGACCGAAGATGCGCTGAAAACCGGAGCCGTAAAATACTTCACGAAGCCATTCGATATTTATGAGGTCCGTGATGCAGTGATTGCGATGTTTGAAAATTGACAAAGCAGGCAGTGGTAAACACTGTCTGTTTTTGTTATGATAATAGAGGTATATAAGAGGTATTAACATTCATACTATTGATTTCAATATCCTGAGGAGGAATTCGCATGACGCTCGTTTCCATGAAAGAAATGATGATTAAAGGGAAAAAAGAAGGGTACGCAATCGGTCAGTTCAACTTGAACAACCTTGAATACACGCAGGCAATTTTGCAGGCTGCACAGGAAGAACAATCACCTGTCATTCTTGGTGTGTCTGAAGGCGCAGCACGTTATATGGGTGGTTTCACGACAGTTGTCAACATCGTGAAAGGTCTTTTACATGACTATCAGATCACCGTTCCTGTCGCAATTCATTTGGATCATGGTTCAAGCTTCGAAAAATGCAAAGAAGCGATTGACGCAGGTTTCACTTCCGTCATGATTGACGCTTCATCGAAACCGCTTGCGGAAAATATTGAAATTACGAAAAGTGTTGTTGATTACGCGCATGAACGCGGCGTTTCAGTAGAAGCGGAGTTGGGTGTCGTCGGCGGCCAGGAAGACGATATCATTGCTGACGGGGTTATCTATGCAGACCCGGCAGAATGTAAAGAACTTGTTGATAAATCAGGAATTGACTGCCTTGCACCTGCACTTGGATCGGTCCACGGCCCGTATAAAGGCGAACCGAACCTAGGATTCAAGGAGATGGAAGAAATTTCAAGCCAATCCGACTTGCCACTCGTTTTGCACGGCGGAACAGGCATCCCGACAAAAGACATTCAACGAGCTATTTCACTTGGAACTTCGAAAATTAACGTCAATACAGAAAACCAAATTCAAGGAACCAAAGCTGTCCGCGATACACTTGCGGCAGACTCTGAAGTTTACGATCCCCGTAAATTCTTGACGCCAATGCGCGATGCCATCAAAAAAACGGTTATCGGCAAAATGCGTGAATTCGGCAGTTCACAAAAAGCTTAATTATAAGACATTAAAAAAGAGGAGAAGCATCAGCACTGATGTATTCTCCTTCTTTTGAAGCTTTCGTATATGCACATTTGCTTTGCGAGCATGCAGCGATATGAATCGAGCTTTCCATATAACTATTCACAAAGCGTCCATTTATCTAAGGAGGAATTCATTCATGAAATTTTTTATCGATACAGCGAATTTTGAAGAAATCAAAGAAGCGCATAGTTGGGGCATACTATCAGGAGTAACAACAAATCCTTCACTTGTTGCAAAAGAAGATGTTCCGTTCCATGATAGATTGCGAGAAATTGCAGCGCTTGTCCCTGGTTCTGTCAGTGCTGAAGTCATCGCACTTGATGCAGAAGGAATGATTGCAGAAGGACGCGAACTGGCAAAAATCGCACCAAATATTACAGTGAAATTGCCAATGACACCTGAAGGATTAAAAGCTTGTTCGGTCTTCTCACAAGAGGGCATTAAAACAAACATTACACTTATCTTCAGCGCAAATCAGGCCCTTCTTGCAGCGCGTGCAGGAGCAACATATGTTTCTCCATTCCTCGGAAGACTCGATGACATTGGACAAGATGGCATGGCTTTGGTCTCTACGATTGCTGACATCTTCTCAATCCACAATATCAAAACAGAAATCATTGCTGCATCCATTCGCAGCCCGCAACATATCACAGACGCTGCGCTTAGCGGAGCAGATATTGCAACGACACCTTTCAATGTGTTGACACAACTATTCAAGCATCCACTTACAGATAAAGGAATCGAAGCGTTTCTTGCAGACTGGGAAACAAGAAAGAACAAGTAAGGCATCGAAGGAGAGTAATATGGACGTTTATAAAATAACAGGCGGCAAACCATTACAAGGGTCAATTAAGGTAAGTGGTGCTAAAAACAGTGCAGTTGCACTTATCCCTGCTTCTATTCTGGCTGATTCTCCCGTCACGATCGAAGGACTTCCGGAAATTTCTGATGTTTCTACCCTTCAGGCCCTGCTTGAAGATATAGGTGGAAAAGTTGAGTTTAATAAAGGAACAATGACGATTGATCCAACAGAAATGATATCGATGCCGCTTCCAAACGGCAATGTAAAAAAACTTCGTGCGTCTTATTATATGATGGGCGCAATGCTGGGCAGATTTAAAAATGCGGTTATCGGTCTGCCAGGCGGTTGTCATCTAGGGCCGAGGCCGATTGATCAGCATATTAAAGGTTTCGAAGCGCTTGGTGCAAAAGTGACCAACGAACATGGCGCCATCTATTTGCGTGCCGATGAATTACGCGGCGCAAAAATTTATTTGGACGTTATTAGTGTTGGCGCGACTATTAATATTATGCTTGCTGCAGTTCTCGCAACAGGTCGTACGACAATCGAGAATGCGGCAAAAGAACCTGAAATCATTGACGTCGCTACACTGTTGTCCAATATGGGTGCGAAAATTAAGGGCGCAGGAACGAATGTCATTCGAATAGATGGCGTGGAAAAACTCCACGGTACAAAACATACGATTATTCCCGATCGAATTGAAGCTGGCACTTTCATGATTATGGCTGCAGCAGCGGGCGATGGCATTACAATTGACAATGTCATCCCGTTCCATGTTGAGGCACTTACAGCAAAACTTCGTGAAATGGGCGTTGATATTGTTGAAGGGGAAGAACAAATCTTCATACCGAAATCGAGAAATCTGCAGGCTGTCGATGTAAAAACGCTTGTTTATCCAGGTTTTCCGACGGATCTTCAACAACCATTTTCTGTATTGCTGACACAAGCAGCTGGACCTTCCGTCATTACGGATACGGTTTATTCGGCCAGATTTAAACAAATCGATGAACTTACAAGAATGAATGCCGATGCGCGTGTCGAAGGACGGTCAGCGATTTTGGCTGGGCCAACGCCGCTTCAAGCAGCAACGGTACGAGCATCCGACCTTCGCGCCGGGGCAGCGCTTGTTCTAGCGGGACTCATTGCAGACGGAGTGACGGAAGTACAAGAAATTCAACATATCGAGCGCGGATATGGTTCCCTCATCGAAAAACTTCAAGGAATTGGGGCGGATATCCGCAAAGTGTCGGTTTCGAAAGAAGCAATCGTGGGCGAATGAACAGCAAAGCGCAAGAAATGATTATGTTATAATTAATCAGAGTGGCAAAACTTATGGGGTTACCCATACATCAGGAGGAACACAAATGGAACGCAGTTTATCGATGGAATTAGTTCGTGTCACAGAAGCGGCGGCAGTATCAGCTTCACGCTGGATGGGTCGCGGTTTGAAAAATGAGGCGGATGACGCCGCAACAACAGCAATGCGTACGGTATTTGACACAATCCCGATGCAAGGGGTTGTTGTAATAGGTGAAGGGGAAATGGATGAAGCACCAATGCTTTATATTGGTGAAGAGCTAGGAACCGGATCAGGTCCTGAAGTGGATGTCGCTGTTGACCCGCTTGAAGGAACGAATATTGTTGCAGCAGGCGGCTGGAACGCACTCGCAGTCATTGCGATTGCGGATAAAGGAAATCTTCTTCATGCACCGGATATGTATATGAACAAAATCGCTGTCGGTCCTGAAGCGGTTGGTAAAGTCGATATCGATGCATCCGTGACGGAAAACCTAATGGCTGTTGCCAAGGCTAAAAACAAAGATATCGGAGACATAGTTGCAACTGTCCTTAACAGGGAGCGTCACACAGCTATTATCGAAGAAATCCGGGCTGCAGGCGCACGTATCAAGCTTATCAATGACGGAGACGTTGCGGCAGCAATTAATACTGCCTTCGATGAAACCGGAGTGGACATTCTATTCGGACTCGGCGGAGCACCAGAAGGCGTTATCGCTGCAGTTGGACTGAAATGCCTTGGCGGTGAAATTCAAGGTCGTCTCGTACCTTCGAATGATGCAGAACGTGAGCGTTGCATCAAAATGGGCATCGATGTCGATAAAGTGCTTTACATGGACGACCTCGTTAAAGGCGACGACGCGATATTCGCTGCAACTGGTGTAACAGACGGAGAACTTCTTCGCGGCGTCCAGTTTAAAGGCGGTTATAGCGAAACACACTCATTAGTCATGCGTTCCAAGTCAGGCACAATTCGTTTTGTTGAAGGCCGACACAGCATGGAGAAAAAACCTCTGCTCGTCATGCAAGACTGATAGAGCTCATCGCCCGGTGCAAATCGGGCATCTTCGCTCGTACAGGAAGACCTATATGTATCCGGAAGCCTGCGCAAAGTGGGCTTCCGGATACATCATTATGAACTACCTTCCTAGATTAACCTCAAAAATTTAACCCATTAAACCTAAAGAGTGGTGCGAAAGATGACAGTGCTAACAATATCGGCGTTGGAGAATATGATCTTAAAAGAGTTATATGCCCTTGCCAAAGAATACAAAATTGCCTATTACAGCAAACTTACAAAAAAGGAACTCATTTTTTCCATATTGAAATCAAGAGCTGAACAGGAAGGCTACTTTTTCATGGAAGGTGTCCTTGAAATTATCCAATCTGAGGGTTATGGCTTCCTTCGTCCAATCAACTATTCACCGAGTTCGGAAGATATCTATATATCCGCTTCACAAATCCGCCGATTCGATTTGCGGAATGGTGATAAAGTGAGTGGAAAAGTCCGTCCTCCAAAGGAATCTGAACGTTATTACGGTCTATTGCAAGTTGAAGCAGTAAATGGCGAAGATCCCGAAGTAGCCCGTGAACGCGTGCATTTCCCGGCGCTTACACCGCTCTATCCAGACCGCCATATCAAACTGGAAGTGGATCCGTTTAAATTGTCGACACGTATTATGGACCTGATTTCGCCGGTCGGATTCGGTCAGCGTGGGCTCATTGCTGCTCCGCCAAAAGCGGGGAAAACATTGTTGTTGAAGGAAATCGCAAATTCCATTACACGGAACCATCCTGAAGCGGAACTAATCGTTCTGCTGATCGATGAAAGACCAGAAGAAGTGACTGACATCGAAAGGTCTGTCAAGGCCGACGTCGTCAGTTCAACATTCGATGAACTGCCGGAAAACCATGTAAAAGTGGCGGAACTCGTCTTGGAACGGGCGATGCGACTGGTAGAACATAAACGCGATGTTATCATTCTTATGGATTCCATCACGCGACTTGCGCGTGCTTATAACCTTGTCATTCCATCAAGCGGACGCACGCTGTCTGGTGGTATCGACCCGGCTGCATTCCACCGTCCGAAACGATTCTTCGGAGCAGCACGTAATCTTGAAGAAGGCGGAAGCTTGACCATTCTTGCGACGGCTTTGATCGACACAGGCTCACGCATGGATGAGGTCATCTACGAAGAATTCAAAGGAACGGGCAATATGGAATTGCATCTTGACCGCAACCTTGCAGAACGCCGAATCTTCCCGGCGCTCGACATACGCCGCTCAGGTACACGGAAAGAAGAGTTACTCATTCCCGCTGACCAGCTTGAAAAGTTATGGGCCATCCGCAAAACATTTTCCGACTCGCATGACTTTGCAGAACGCTTCCTGAAAAAGTTGCGTCTGACAAAAACAAACGAAGAGTTCTTCGACAAACTAAATGAAGAGATGAAAGCCCATCGTAACGGTAAAGGGCTGCTGTAAGAGGTATAAATAGAATAAGCGGAATATAGCTATATGAACTAAGCGAAGGCTCCTTAACAGGGGTAGCCGAAGCCCTAAGACTAGCGGCGAAGCTGCTTGGCTTAGGGGAGACCACTGAAAAAGTTCTTTTTTCAGTAAGAACTAGTTGATTGTAGTGGAGAGCGGCGACTCCAGCGGGAACAGCACGAGCTGAAGACCCCACAGGAACGCAGTGACGAGGAGGCTGAAGCCGTGCCCGCGGAAAGCGTCCGCTCGGAACGGAAATCAACGGGATTGAAGGAAATCATACTTTTTCAGTACCCTCCCATAAGCCTGGATTAGCGCTTCGCATCCAGTCTTACGGCTTCGGCGACCCCTTTGCCGCGCCTGCGCTAGGGTGTTCATTATCGAGAGAAATGTGATTTTGAGATGTATATTGCGAGATTATAAGGTGAGTTCTAGTTGACACTAATTATATTCAAGAAAGATGCACTCCAGGTTGCAGATTTCAGCACAGATAACGAAATGCTCATACTCACATAGGCCCTCCGCAAAGCGTCGAAGCGGTATTAGCAGGGCTTCTTATTCATTTCAAGTGTTGAGAGTTTTTCAGTGACCTCCTAAAAGCCCTTGTAAAGTTCATATGCCGTATTCATTTGTTCAACATATATCACGTCTGTTGATTAACCATTTATTTGCATAATATACTGGTGAGTAGGGCGTGGAAAAATCCACTTCACTGGATCATTTCCGGTTCGCTTTCGGCGAAATAATCAAGACACATTTACCGAGAGGCATGTGTGGCTAGAAGTGACTCCGTCACTTCTAGCCACACTTTTTTCGATAATCCTGTTGCAAATATTTGCCTGTCGCGTACCTACAATGTTCAAGTGAAAAATGCAGTTATGTTTGAAGGAAACGAATAGATGACTTTCTTTAGAGATTGTAAGTGCCCGAAGATGCAATTTCGGGCACACTTGCACGTTGTACAATGCGTTCCTTCCTTAATTTTAGCAAAGATTATGCATGTAATCATGTTATACCTTATTGAAAGTGACACTTCTTTACTAGTAAAAAAAGAAAACCCTAAAGAAAGTTTCAGCCGCCAAAATTGCATCTTTGGCGGCTTTTATCCAGGTAGATGCCACTCTATTCTTTCGTCCCAAAAAGCTTTAGCACTTCGTGTACTTATGCATTTGGAGCGCGATGGATGAAGGATCACCATAGGATTACCGAAAAAAATATGTAGGGATGCGACAAAGTCGCATCCCTACACATCCAGACATCTCGGTAATCGTATAGAAGCCATTCAATACAAAGCAATCCAAATCAACTATACACGTAGCGCCCAGCAGGTGATCATGTTATTAACTGGTTAATCTTGGTTAATCAACAGGTGTGAACATATATATAAGAATTCCTTTAAATCCGCTTTGGGGATGCCTACGCTCAGTTTATATACGGTATTTATCAAGCCAATATATATGAGTATTTATTTACTGCATGCAAATATTAAAAATAAGGGGATTCTCATTCGTCTCGCATATTCCTCATCACTTTTAAAGTTCTCACGACGTGGACTGCATTCGCTTAATTCTTCTATAGTAAATCCTGCATTTTTCAATTCCTTAAAATAATCTTCTGTTGTACGATGATATTTGACGACTTCTTCGTCAATCCATGGCTCTACCCGTTTTCCAGTATGGAAATAGTCATCCACTATCCAATCTGTCCGTGCCGATTTTGTTGCACTTTGCACTGAAGACGTTAAGATTGGATGTTGAACACTAAAAACAAATAGCCCATCTTCTGTTAAGGCGTTGTATATCTGTTTAAACACAGGTTCTACGTTTTCCAAATAATGCAGGGCCAATCGAGAAACGACCAAGTTATAGTGGTCCAGTGGAAAATCCCAGGCTTCCATCGATGAATGATGGATTTTACTAGTCGTGCGATCTAAGACACTTACTGCCTTTTGGACCATATTGAGCGAACCCTCCACTCCTTCATAAAAAACACAGCCTTGTTTCAGTAGCTCTACCCCGAATTCAGCATCACCACAACCTAAATCTAATACTTTTTTTCCCGCAATATCACCCATCAGCTCCATTAAAACAGGCTTTTCAATGCTGTTGTTCGGACTTTCTGCTCTATGTCTTCTTGTTATATAGTTATCAAAGAATTCATCATTATCATAAACCGCGGCACCTTTGTATTCCAAAAAAAGTCCTCCCTTACAAGTAGTTCAAATATTGTCTCCTATTCTTCTACTTTTATCATTATACTAGTAAGTTCCTCTCCAAACACACCTTCACTTTCGATTGATGCTAGCTAATTTATTAGGTTTTATTGAAAATGTGAGAGAAATCTTTTTTCAATACGTTGTATAAGGTGTAAAAGCTTTTACACAAAAGTAAGGAGAATCGTTATATGAAGTCTAATGAGACAAATTTTATTAAACGATTAAAGCGACAGGAAGAAGACGCGTTAGAATTTGTCGTCGACACCTATTTACCATTAATTAAGGGGATAACGTATAAAGTTCTCATTCCCTTGAAAGACAACGGTGTTATAGATGAATGTATTAATGATATTTTTCTATCAATCTGGAACAACTCGAAAAAGTTCAAGGGAGAATCAACTGATTTCAGAAAATGGATTTGTGCTATCGCCAAGTTTAAAGCAATCGATTATTACAGAAAAGCTAGTAAGGAGATGGAATTCTCGTCAGATTACATGGATTTGAATGCGGACCTTTCTGCTGAAGATGAGCTGATTTTGCTAGAAAATCGATCCGAATTGGTCAAATTGATAAATCAACTTGGATCTGTGGAACGAGAAATTTTCATCATGAAGTTCTTTCTTGGTCTCAAAACGGAGGAGATATCTAAAAAACTCGGTCTGACTGTAGCTTCCATTGATAATCGAGTTTACAGAGGGAAAAAGAAGCTAAATGAAAAGGTGACGAGCCTTGAGTTGGGAGAGAGTAGAGCATGAAGGATATCTATGAATTATTGAATGACGCACCTATAGACGACGATGAATTCGCAGAAATGGAAGTCACTGAATTTGAAAAAGCTAAAGTGAAAAGCGCTCTCAAAAAATCCATAACCACAAAAAAGAAAAGAAAAGGTTGGAAAGTAAAGATTGCGGCGGCTGCAATGATTGTAGGTCTATCAGTTACAACATTTGGATTAACCTTTCCTGCTTATGCTAGCAATATTCCTATCATAGGGGATATCTTCAGATTCATGGATAATGGAAAAACAGGTCTTTATGATAATTACAAGGACTATTCCACTGAAATGAATATGACACAGGAAAGCAATGGCATCAAAGTGACCATTAATGATGCAATTTTTGACGGAAAAACTGTTGCCATCACCTATTCAATCGAAAGTGAGAAGGATTTAGGAGATGACATCACAACATTTGGCTCACCTGATATTAAAGGATCCACAGGAATGGCAGGAAGTTCTAAAATTTCTAAAGTGGATGATTATCATTATGTGGGATTATATAGAGCCACACCTATTGACTTAGCTTCAATAGGAAAAGATTCAGTCGATATAAAATGGAGTTTGGATGGTTTCATCCAACACGGCACTGTGGAAAAGGTAGAAGGAAATTGGAAATTTGCATTCTCACTAAAAGCGACGGAAAGCCAAGTACAATTAAGTAACCAGAGCATTGAAAAAAATGGAGTTAAAATAAATATCGAAAAGATATCCTATTCGCCAATGTCCTTTATCGTTTCTTACGACCAAGAGGTTGCCAAACAGGTCAGTGATAAATGGCATGATGTCTATGTTGAACTAGAAGTAAAAGATGACTTAGGGAATGTATACTCCGGCGAAGGGAATGGAGGATTGGGAAAGGATATCTATAATATGAGCTTGAGTGAGACATTCAAAAAGCTAAAACCGAGTGCAACGAAACTTATTATAACTCCCCATGTCACTTTCAGAAGTCACGATTCTACTAATTCTGGCGGAGTCGAGTTTACAAAAGACGGACCGAAGGAAATTCCCATACCTACAAAATCCGGGATAGGGAAAGAGGAATTTATATTGGAAGACATCATTATAGAATTAGAAAAATAGTCTGATGAAATCTATGTTAAGGCATAATTAATCACAAGGAGCTACAAACCGCTATGGTTTCAGCTCCTTTTTTCATTGGTATAGTATCGACTTATCTACTAAAGGCAATATTAAATTCAATACGCCGACATTATTGAGTTAACCCTAAATAATAGTACCTTGCATTCCTAATTGAATTATTCAACTCAAAGGCTGTTTGAAAAGCAATATAGAATGTAATCTCCCCTAGAGCAATAATATCAGTAATAATTACTTTGGTAGTGTAAAGGCTATTTTTCATCTTAAAGTCCGCAAAAAGGTTTCACTCAACTCTTTTCGTATACGCGTAATATGCTCTTCCATCAGTTTCTTTGATTCCTGAGCATTGCCCGAAGCAATTGCCACGTAAATTTCTTTATGTTCCTCGAATGTATCTTCGTAACGAGTTTCATCTGAAAAACGGTGTTTCCGAGTTGCACGAATTGTATCTTCCATTCGTTCGGTTAGCGTCTGAACTAGATTGATGAGTAATTGATTATGCGTAGCTTGTACGATTTGCAAATGGAAATGCAGATCAGCCTGCACCCCCGCCTCTGTATCTTCCCCGGATGTAGCCATCTGTTCCAATGATTGACGAATCTTTTCCAAGTCTGCGGAAGTTGCACGTTGTGCAGCAAGAGATGCGGATTCAACTTCCAATGCACGGCGCAACTCCAACATTTCATAGACCAAATTGTTTTCAGCCTGAATAATCGCAGTGGAAAGTGCTTCGCTTACTAATTGGCCTTCAGGCACTTTTATGAAACTCCCCCCGCCTTGTCTGATCTCAATAGAACCGCTAATTTCCAACGCCTGTAGCGCCTCTCTCACAGAAGTCCTGCTCACCCCAAAAAGACTTGCCAGTTCTCTTTCGGGCGGCAGCTTATCACCCGATTTCAGTTTTCCATTTAAAAAGAGTTCTTCTATCTTTTCAACAATTAGTTCATAGGTTTTTTTCTTTTGTGTCATCAATAACTTCACCCCGATTTGTACTTTTAACGATACCAACCATAGTTAGAATAATCAATAACACAAAATAAGTGTTGAATTTTTCAGATTATTGGTTATAATTATAAACATTGGTTGGACCAAAATCTAATAATTTAAAATTGATTAAACCTTTGGTATGACTACTTATCTAGTAGAGGGAGAGAATACAAAATGACAATATCTACAGAAAATATAATTGAAGCACTAAGAACCGTGCTTAAGAACGATCAGGTGACAGTCAATGAAACCGTAAGAGAACTTCACGGCAGGGATGAATCATATCACGCGGCAATGCTTCCGGATATTGTTGTTTTTCCGGAGTCCACTAAAGATGTAAGCAACGTGATGAAAGTTTCGAAAGAATACCAAATTGCCGTCGTACCATTCGGTCTCGGTTCTAGCCTAGAAGGCCATATAATCCCTTCCAAAGGTGGAATCACGATTGATTTTTCGCTTATGAATAAAGTTCTTGAAGTCCGGGAGAATGACTTTCTCGTTAAAGTACAGCCCGGCGTGACCCGTACACAGTTAAATAAAGAACTGAAAAAGTATGGGCTTTTTTTCTCAGTCGACCCGGGCGCTGATGCAACACTGGGCGGAATGGCGGCAACAAATGCAAGTGGAACAACGACCGTTAAATACGGAGTCATGCGTGATCAAGTACGCGATTTGGAAGTTGTTTTGGCAGATGGAACGGTCATTCATACGGGGAATATGGCAGCAAAATCTGCGTCTGGTCTTCACTTGAACGGTCTTTTCGTCGGATCTGAAGGTACGCTTGGCTGCTTTACAGAATTAACACTTCGTGTGTATGGAATTCCAGAACATGTCACGGCAGCACGAGCTTCCTTTCCTACTGTCAATGATGCCGTTGAGGCTGTCGTGTCCATTTTGCAGGCGGGCATTCCGATTGCGCGGGTCGAGTTGGTCGATGAACCCTCTATAAAACAGGCGAATCTATACAGTGAGACTAACTATAAAGAAAAGCCGACGCTATTTTTGGAGTTTCATGGCAATGAAGCAGGGTTGAAACAAGATGTTGATTTCACAACAGAAATTGTAAAAGATCATATGTGTGAAGATATCGAATTTGAAACTGACAACGCTGGACGCAATAGGTTGTGGGAAGCGCGGCATAATTTAGCTTATGCCTTCATCCATGGTTATCCGGGAAAAAAGATGATGGTAACGGATGTTTGTCTTCCGATTTCAGAATTGGCAGGTGCAGTCGGTCATGCGCGTGAAACAGTTGAGTCACTTGAATTGACAGGTGGAATTGTCGGCCACGTCGGCGATGGCAACTTCCACGTATTGCTGATGATGGATATGAATGATCCCGAAGAACTTGCGAAAGCCGATGAGTTAAATGAACGAATTGTTATGTATGCACTTGAACGTGGCGGCACATGTACTGGAGAGCATGGCGTTGGTATCGGTAAACAGAAATACCAGGAACAAGAGCATGGTTCAGCACTCATCGTTATGGAAAAAATAAAAAAAGCCCTTGATCCCGACAACTTACTTAATCCAAATAAAAACGTGAAGATGAACTAGGAGGGAATCTATTATGAAAAAGCTTGAAGCACTCAGTACAATTGCCGGAAAATACTTTGCCTTTTTGGTTATCATTATTGCTGCCATCGCCTTCATGGTTCCAGCTCCTTTTTTAGGATTAGGCGACTATATTGCGATTTTACTAGGAGTCGTCATGTTCGGAATGGGACTGACGCTAAAACCGGTGGATTTTAAAATTGTTCTGACAAAACCGTTGCCCGTAATTATTGGTGTTGGGGCTCAATTCATCATCATGCCCCTTGTTGCTTTCGCATTAGCCCACTTGCTCAAGTTACCCCCTGAATTGGCAGCAGGTTTAGTGCTTCTAGGGTGCGTTCCAGGTGGTACGGCTTCCAATGTTATGGTTTATCTTGCGAAAGGGAATCTTGCATTGTCAGTTGCAATGACTTCTCTTTCCACTTTACTAGCTCCAGTCGTAACACCGTTCTTGCTGCTTTTACTTGCGGGACAATGGCTGCCGGTTGACCCGGTGTCGATGTTTATGTCGATTGTTCAAGTGATTATCATTCCGATTGTATTAGGACTTGCCGTTCAGAAATTTTTCCCGAAAGCTGTCGAAAAAGGTGTTTCGGTCGTTCCTCTCATTTCAGTAGCTGCGATTTTAATCATCGTATCAGCTGTCACTGCCGCCAATGCGGGTAATGTTGCAAGTTCAGGACTTATTGTTTTCATTGCCGTTTTCCTTCATAATGGATTCGGCCTGCTGCTTGGCTACTTGACAGCGGTAATGCTCGGTCTGAACGAAAATGATCGACGGGCCATTTCGATTGAAGTTGGCATGCAAAACTCTGGATTAGGCGTCACGCTAGCGACTGCGCACTTTAGTCCGCTCGCAGCATTGCCGAGCGTATGGGGTGCCATTTGGCATAATATTTCAGGTCCGATTCTCGCAACAATTTGGTCGAAGAAAGCGATTGTTGACGAGAAAGATGAAACAGACGTATTGCAAACCAAGGTTTTATCCCCTGCTGGTAAGCTTCAAGAGTAAACAAAAAAGAGTGCCAAACCCCCAGTGGATTTGGCACTCTTTTTAATTGTTCAAAATCAGCATCCGTTTGATGGTGGCTATCATTCAAACAATTATTTGACGAGCCAACCTTTCACAATTTTTCTGATCAAAGAAATCAATGTATTTTGACGCATCTTTAAAATAAGGATTCAAGGGTTTTTTATTTATAATAATTTCTTTCATCCATCCCACAACCTCATCGATTGTATTCGCTTTATATCCATATAAATCCGTGTCCAGATTTAAGTAAGAACCTCTCATCTCTAGAAATTCTTCTTGATCAAAAGTAAAGAAGATAATTGGTTTGTTCATGTACAGGAAGTCCCAAGAAATGCTCGAGTAATCCGTGAGCAACATATCGGCTTCGATGACTTCCCGACCAATGGACAATTCATTAAAACTGAAAAATTCTACTTTCCCTCCGGCAGCTCCCAGGCCATTGAAATGATGCTCAAACTTTTTCATGAATGGATGCAGGATGACTTTCACCTGCAAATCATACGTTGACACCAAAGTTGCCATCCTTTTATCATTTACAAGCTTTACGGTGTTAAGGAAATAATCGCTTGCAAGAAATTCCTCATCTGATAATCCAAAAAGCCATTCCCGCCATGTCAGCATAATAAGAACCTTTTTCACTTCAACTGCAGGTCGGTCTGGACCAAATCGATCAAACCTCGCCATCCCCGTAACAATGAGCTTTTCCTCCGGTATGCCCCATTCGGTCAACTTAATGTCTTTTTCATAGTTCGATGCACAATTGAAGTAATTACACCTTGCAAGAAGTGGGACATCTTCTTTTTGAATAAGGATTTTTTTAAAGCATTCAATCCCGTGACTGATGTGTATCATGACCGTTTTCCGATTCATGAATATATATTTATCGATTGAAGGTGCAATATCATAAGCGATTGAGTGACCATGGATTGTATAGGCCGCCTTGAAGAATAGTAAATAGTTGCGAAAACTTCCTAGTGCAATACCATTTGGTATCCCCTGCTTTTGAACGTAGGATGTTCGGGGATCGTACATCCAATAAATTTCTAACTCATCCTTGTAATGATCAACCAAATAGCGATGGAATACGGAAGCATTGTCTTCATATTTCTCTCCCAAATTCCCACCGACCAATACAATTTTCTTTTCTGGTTTCTTTACAGATAGTTTTGAAATCGTATATGCCGCAATCACTTTGAAAAATAGTTTAATTGCTACTAACTTACTTCTCTCTTTTAATTCCATCCGAAGGCCCCCTTCCTTAATTTATCTAAATCCCCCTTTTTCAACAAATCAAAACAACTAATAGTTTATATTTTCAGTTTAATGGGTATAGTAATCTACTGGCTTCGATAAAGTTCAACAGATTACTTTAATCCATTTAACAAACAGAAAGGAGAAATCTAATTTGCATAAGAAAATTTTGTTCATTTCAGATCATGGCGATCCGCTCGCTCCACTTGGCAGTGAGCAAGCAGGCGGCCAAAATAATTATGTAAAACAGCTTGCACTGGCTCTTGAAAGGAAAGGTAATCGCGTGGATGTTGTGACACATTGGGCGAATCCTTCCGATCCACAAATCGAGACTTTCAGTAACTTTTGCCGTGTTATTAGAATTGGGGCCGGCTCTAAAACATATATCCCTAAAAATAAAATGCTTGCTATATTACCCGACTTCTATGAGGAGATGGGACAGACAATCAAGATCGCATCCTATGATCTCGTCCATACACATTATTGGCTCTCAGGACTGTTGGGTACATTTGTCAAGAAAGACTATCGCCTTCCATGGATTCATACAAATCATTCATTGGGAGTGGCAAAAGAAAGTGCAACCGGTATTGCAGAGCCTACGCGCCTTTCTGCTGAAAAACTAATTTTGAGTTCAACAGACAGCATTGTCGCAACGACGGAAAATGAAAAATCCCTCATCCGGAGCTTCGTGTATAATCCCTCTCCGATTACTGTCATTCCGATTGGTACCGCTAACCAATTTCAACCATTTATTAATGAAGCTGAAACAGCAACTCATCCCTATTTCGCTTTTGCAGGAAGACTCGAAAAAACAAAAGGGATTTATACATTGGTCAATGCTTTTCGCAGACTTGTTGAAAAACAGGATATTCCAGCCTCCACTAAACTCATCATTGCCGGCGGAGATTCAGAAAATGTTAATGCCTTCAACAAACTGCCGAAAAAGACCAAGCTGAAGACAGCAATCATAGGTCTGGAAAACCGGATTGACTTTATCGGTTCACAATCTCAGCAACAGCTTGCATCCCTTTTCAACAATGCAGTAGCAACGATTGTCCCTTCTTATTATGAATCCTTCGGGATGGTGGCCGCTGAAGCGCAAGCCTGTGGAAGCCCTGTTATTGCATCGAAGGTGGGCGGCCTGAAAGACGTCGTGAAAAACAGGATCACCGGGCTTCATATCGAAAAAGGTAATGAAAAAAGTTTAGCTTATGCCATGAAAACTCTGCTTTCCAATCCGACCTTAGCTAACGAACTCGGAAAAAAAGCGGCGACTTTTGCAAACCTTGAATTCAAGTGGCCTGTACTAGCAAAAAGAATGGATACATTGTATGAGGTGGTAATAAATGAAAAGAAAACCCTATATGCTGGCGACCGATCTCGACGGTACGCTAGTCGGTGATAAAGAAGGGCTTCACAGCCTTCTTCGTTATTATGAGGACTCACACTATGACGTAGCACTTGTCTATATAACAGGCAGACACTTGGTCTCAGCGCTTTCTCTGATACGCGCTGAAGGATTACCGATGCCCGACGTTCTAATTTCAGACGTCGGTACAGTAATTTATACAACGGAATGGCTGGTTGAAGATAAGGAGTGGACGAAAAAGATGCAGGCGGATTGGCAACCCGAGCTGGTTGTTGAGCTAGGCTCTTCCATCCCTGCCCTTGCCAGGCAACCTCTGCCAGACAATCGTCGCATTTCATTCACTACTCAATCGGACGAAGCCGTCGTATCTCAGCTGGAAAAAGCGCTTATCGAGGATAATATTTCCCACAAGTTAATTTTCAGCTCTAATCGTGATGTAGATATCCTTCCGGCAAGCAGCGGAAAAGGACAAGCTTTAGCTTATGTGATGGACAAATATGCCTACCCAGATGTCAATGTCCTTGTCGCCGGGGATTCTGGTAATGACGTTGAAATGCTCTCCCTTGGCCATCCTTCTGTTATTGTAGGCAATGCCCAAGCCGAGCTTGCTTCAATGGAACCACATCCTCGGCTATATCGGGCTGCGAAGGATTGTGCAGGAGGTATTCAGGAGGCTTGGATACATTTCTATGGAGAGTAAACAAAAATACGAGCACATTTGGATTCCTTGACAATAATTGTCGAGTGCTAAATGTGTTTTTTCATTTCCACCTTATTACCTTCCAGTGGTAAACTATAGAAAAAAGTACTGGGGGTAATAGGTTGTTAAAAGATCGCTTGTATTATGCAGATTCTTATTGTAAATCTTTCACCACAAATATTCTCAAGGAAGCTCAAGATCCGGACAGCAATTATTATGTCGTTTTGGAAAATACAGCGTTTTATCCGACAGGCGGCGGTCAACCGCATGACACGGGGACATTGAATGGTATTCAAGTACTCAATGTGGAGGAAGTGGAGAATGAAATTCGTCATACACTGGCTGAAAGCCTCGGTTCTGCGAATCAAGTGGAGGGCGTCATCGACTGGGAGCGTCGCTTTGATCATATGCAACAGCATGCAGGACAGCATATTCTGTCAGCTGCATTTGTTGAACTACTTGGCTTTCCAACAGTAAGTTTTCATTTAGGAAGAGAAATTGTATCGATTGACTTGGATGTTGAAGAAGTATCTCCTGAACAATTGAATGCGGTGGAAAAGTTAGCAAATGATATTATATTAGAAAATAGACAAATTGAAATAAAATGGGTGACTGAAGATGAGCTTCATCACTATCCCCTTCGCAAGCAACTGGCAGTGACAGACGAAATCCGGCTTGTTATCATTCCCGATTATGACTACAACGGCTGTGGCGGTACGCATCCAAGTTCAACGGGACAAGCACGTATGCTGAAGATTTTATCAACCGAGAAGCATCGTGGAAAAGTGCGCGTGCATTTTGTTTGCGGCGGGCGTGTGTTGCAGCAATTACAACGGAAAAACCTGGAGTTGGCAGTAACGTCCAGATTGTTAAGCGCACCTGATGGTGGTGTTGCGGAGGCGGTACAGAAGTTATTGGAGACGAATCACTCACTGGAGAAGTCGTTGGCAGATGCGCAAGAAGCATTATTGGTATTCGAAGCGAAAGCGTTATTGGACCAACGAGATCAAGGCATTGTGAAAGCCCTATTTACAGGTAGAACTGTTCAGCAATTACAGAAACTTGCCCGCCTCCTTGTAGCTGAATCAGATGATATACTAGTACTTCTTGTTGCTGAAAATAATGATCGATTGCAATTTGTCGCAACTCGAGGAACTTCTGTACAAATGAGCATGAAGCAAGTATCATCTGCCATACTTCCCCTTATAAAAGGCAAAGGCGGCGGGAATGATATGTTTGTTCAAGGCGGCGGTGAACGCTTAGTGTCTGCAGAACAGTTGCTGACTGTGATGGAAGAGTCATGCAACAAAGATTGGGTTACATGAAACTTTAGTCAAATCGAAAAGTAAATAGGTGAAGGGGTGACAACAATGAAAAAATACCTGATCTTTATCTTTAGTTTTGCAGCACTGTATATACTCTTTCAACTTTCAACAGGAGCGATTCTTACAGTTCTCTATAAGCCAGACTTATCTTCTATGACGGCTATTTCAAATCAGGAAGTCGTATTTGAAAAGACTTCTAACATTCCCTTCTTCTCCATCTTTATCTTCCTATCATCGACAATTGCCTATTTCCTTTCGCAAAAAATAGGGAGAACCTCAAAAGCCTCAACTGATCTTTTGAGATTCTAAACTGATGGAAATTTATAAAAGGACCGCACTTAACATTTTTAACAACTACTAAAACATTCGCAAAACTCAGCAGGGGGTAATTAATAATGCATAAAACAGAAGAAATCTTAGAAGCGAAAAGTTATATTCTTAGTAAAACAAATACTATTCCTGAAATAGGAATTATACTAGGATCTGGATTGGGCGGACTTGCCGATGAGATAGAAAATGGAGTGGTCATTCCATACGAGGACATTCCCTTTTTCTCGAAATCAGATGCAGTTGGTCATGCGAATGAGTTAGTTATCGGTAATCTAGAAGGAAAAACAGTCGTGGCCATGAAAGGACGTTATCACTTTTATGAAGGATACTCGCTAGATGAAGTTACCTTCCCTGTCAGAGTGATGAAAGCATTAGGGATAGAAAAACTCATTATCACGAACGCATGCGGAGCGGTAAATACTGATTTTAATCCGGGCGAGTTAATGCTAATTACAGATCACCTTAATTTAGTTGGCATTAATCCATTGATCGGTAAAAATAACGATGATTTAGGAACGCGTTTCCCAGATGTTTCTGAAGTTTATAACCGGGAAATGAGAAATACGGCGTTACAAGTTGCTCGAGAGAGTGACATCACATTAAGGGAAGGCATATATGGCTGGTGGAGTGGTCCTGTTTATGAAACTCCTGCTGAAATCCGGATGATCCGCATTTTAGGTGCAGATGCAGTTGGTATGTCAACAGTGCCTGAAGCAGTTGTCGCTATTCATTCGGGAATTAAGGTATTAGGAATATCTTGCTTAACAAATATGGCATGCGGCATTTTAGATGAACCATTAAGCCATAAGGATGTAATTGAAGTTGCTGCGAAGTCTCGAAATTCATTTGTGCATTTAATTAAAAACGTCTTGAAAAGAATTTAAACAAAAAAATGATGACTATAAAGTGATGTTTGTTACTTTGAAAAGCCTTCTGGGAACTCTACCCGGAAGGCTTTTCGCATACTTTCAAGTTTAACTTATTAATAAACTTCAAAGTTCTGACCCGTTTGTAAACCGAACACACTTTTTTCAAAAGCATGGACTACACGACTTACAGGTACTGCTTCAAACCCTTGAAAAAGAGTACTAAGTCTGTGCCAAGATTCTTGTAAGACATTTGGACTTACGCAATTAATGCGAATCCCTCTTGGCATTTCAATAGCCGCAGCTTTAACAAAAGCCCTGACGCCGCCGTTTGCCAGAGCTGCTGAAGCTCCTTTAGCGATTGGATCATCCATCATAATCCCCGTCGTTAACGTGAAACTTCCACCATCGTTCATATTATCAAAACCTAAAAGAACTAGATTAACTTGCCCTTTCAGTTTGCTATCAATTCCTATCTCATTCAATTCTGGTGTCATATCCGTAACTGCATCAAAATGAGCACGACCTGCTGCATTAATAACCGCATCGACTTTGCCAATTTGTTCATACATTTTTTTGATACTTTCTACTGACGTAATATCAACAGATACATCAGCACCATTTCGTCCCGCGCGGATCACCTCGTGGTTTTTCTTTAATTCTTCAGTAACCGCATTGCCAATCGTTCCGCTCGCACCCACAATAAGTATTTTAATATGTAATCCTCCTTTTTAAGTGTCTAACGTCAACTAGTTATCCTTCCATCATACTTATCAAATGCATCACTTATGAAAAGTGTTCCGATTCATTCTTAATAGGTGTACCGGCAACTCATCCAAAATACTCCACAATAATTTGAATGATTAAAAGTACAGTGACAACACGAAGTATCGGTTTGACGTGCTCTGTTTTCAACTTACGCGCGAGGCGAACACCGAGTTGCGCACCACTTATTGAACCAAGCATTAATGCAATTGTAAGTGGCCAAATGATTTTACCCGTCGAAATGTAACTGATTGACGCTCCAAAACAGCTTGAAAAAATCATGATGCGAGATAGTCCAACAGCTCTCAAATAAGATACTTTCAATCGAGCATACAAGTACAACGCCAATGTTCCGCTACCTGGACCAAACACGCCATCGTAAATACCTATACCATACAATGATGTAGCACTTTTTTTTGTTACACGAAATGATTCACTGCCATCAAAGTCCGCTTTTCCAAGAAATGATGTGATGAATGCGAATGTTAATAGTATAATTGCAATAATAATCATCCATTCCTCTTTTAGGAAGGATGCAATAACCCCACCGGTAATTCCTCCAGCAAGACTAATTGGGACAACTGTAAGCGCCTCTTTGACTGTTACTTCCTTATTTTTATAAATCACAAGAAAACTTGAAAATGAGCTCACCGTATTTGATACTTTATTCGCTCCGATTGCCGAGTGAACAGGCAATCCCATCAGCAACATGGCCGGTAAACTGATAAGTCCCCCTCCCCCTGCTAATGTACCAAGAGTTGTTGCAGCAAAGCCGATGAAGTAAAGCATAATGTACTCCATATTGCATCCTTCTTTCTGTGAAAACCTCTATACATATAGCATATTCAACCTATCTACATAAGTAAATTCAATTGAATGAATCAAAACGCATTCGAAATACTAATGACTTATTTCGAGAGCTGACATTCGGAACGCTTGCAAGAATAGTTATCCCATTCATTAAAACTCTATGAGTGATTTTGATTCCAAATGTATTGGAAAACGCTCCTACCGATTTATCCGGGGAGCGTTTTATATTACGATTGCTTATAGAAATTGAAAGAAAGAATTCCTTTAAATACGCTTCGGCGCTTTGAGGATGCATCCCGCCATTAGTTTTACCGCTAAACTTTCAGATTTATGGCTTCGGCTACCCCAGTAAGGCGCCTAAACAATTTTTACAAGTTTCCATACTTCCATCATATAATTAATAAGCCCGACTGAACCACACGGTATGTTTCGCTTCTTTTCCGCAATTGATGCAAGTCGACTTCGTAGCCGGTGGATTGAATGGTATATTACGTGTCGTGAATTTCGTTTCTGTTTTCACTTGTTCCTCACAAGCGTCATCTCCGCACCATCCCGCAAGGATCCATCCAGGGATTTCTCCGCCTTCAGTTGAATCCGCAATATGAGTTGTTAATTGTGCAAGTGAATCAACATGTATATGGGAGTGTTTTTCACGGAATGTACGGGCTTTGTCCAATAAGCGTGTTTGCATTGTCGCTAATTCTTCTTCAATTTTTGCGACGAGTACGGAAAGCTCCACAGCTTCTTTTTCGTCTTCATCTCGTGCTTTGATGAGCGCTTGATTTTTTTCTAAATCACGTGGTCCTAATTCTACTCGAACCGGTACGCCTTTCAATTCCCACTCATTGAACTTGTAACCTGGTGATTGATCGGAGTCGTCTAAACGCACACGAATTCCTTTTGCTTTTAACTCCGCAAAAATCCCATCTAGTTTCTCCATAATTTCAGGGTTTTTCTTCCATGGCCCTACCGGAATTAATATGACCTGTGTTGGTGCAACACGCGGTGGTAGTACAAGACCTTGTTCATCCCCATGAACCATGATGACAGAACCAATCAATCGTGTGGAAGTTCCCCATGATGTTGTATGAACAAATTCATGCTTATTTTCTTTATTTAGATACTTAATATCAAATGCTTCCGCAAATTTCGTTCCTAAGTAATGTGAAGTTCCCGCTTGAACAGCCTTTCCGTCCCTCATCATTGCTTCGATGGAATACGTATCCACTGCTCCTGCAAAACGCTCGGAAGGCGTCTTTTGACCATCATATACTGGAATCGCCAGCAACTCTTCGACAACTTCTTTATAAATGTTGAGCATTTGCATCGTTTCAGCACGTGCTTCTTCTTCATCCACGTGAGCTGTATGCCCTTCTTGCCATAAAAACTCAGACGTCCGAATGAACGGAAGTGTTTTCTTTTCCCAACGGAAGACGTTCGCCCATTGGTTAATTAACACGGGTAGATCTCGATAGCTTTTAATCCAATCTGAATAGAGATGCCCGATCATCGTCTCAGAAGTTGGACGAAGTGCTAAACGCTCCTCTAGTTTTTCACCCGCAGCTTCGGTAACCCAAGGGAGTTCTGGTGAAAACCCTTCGATGTGATCCTTCTCTTTTTCGAAAAATGACTCTGGAATCAGCATTGGGAAATAGGCATTACGATGTCCCGTTTCTTTAAAACGTTTATCCATCTCAGCCTGGATATGTTCCCAAATTTCATAACCATCCGGTTTGAATGCAATGCACCCGCGAACTGGCGTGTAATCCATTAAATCCGCCTTTTTAATTGTGTCGATATACCAGCTTGTAAAATCATTTTTCTGTTGATTGGTCATTAATTTCCCCTCCTAAAATAATAAAGAAATCCTTCGGTTGCCTGAAATCTGGACATCAAAAAAGCACAAAGTTGCCCTTATAATAAGGACGTCTTTGTGCTGAATGGACGTGGTACCACCTTAGTTTAGCTTAAATTAAGTTAAATTCAAGCCCTCTAAAACGTTTGATAACGAAAACGACTCGGTTATGTTGGCATAACGTCTCAGTGGTAGGTTTCAACAAGAAGGGGTGATATAGCTTTCAGCAAGTCGCTACATTTTCTGTTTCACAATTCTTGTCTACTTGATCACATCAAAGATTTCATATTACTTTTAATATATCAAATACAAGTGTTTCGTACAACCAGATGAGACTTCATTTTACAGGTATCACGTATAAAGACATATATTGTCGCATACGACTGCACAGTCCTTTTGAAATCTTGCGCTAAAAATAGCTTACACTAACGGTTTCGATATCTAGTCTTAATTTAACTTTTTTCATCCTCAAGTAAGTGTCTACCATCGCCGCTCTAAAAATACATAAAACACCCAAATGTACGGGATTATATAAATAGCATACAAGTAATTTAAGTTAATTCTGAAATGCTCACTCTGGGCTTGAAGATAAAAGGATAGCTTGGTTATTGGTACTGTTTTTATGATAATGGCTATGACTGTTAATCCAATCATGATTTGAAATACAGAATTATTTGTTAGGCTTTCAAATAACGGAATGACCTTAAGTATAATTGAAAATTGTACAAAGCATAGGAATTCCTGTACTTTTTGTTCCAACTTTTCGTTATTTAATCTCGTAACTTTTCCAATTTTGAATCCCCCTTTAGAGTGTGAGCTCATATAGGATGTAAAAGATAGATCTGTTGGGCTATTATTATTCGTCATGCTATACTAAATGAGAATTGATTTCATTTGTAGTTTAGAAAACTCCTATACTTTCTAAACATAAAGGGGGATTATCAGATGAGTTATCAAGAAGGGAAAAACATAGTCGAACAAAACATTTTAGGTCGGAGGACAATCAAATCTTTTAAAAAGGATTCGATTAGTGCTGAAGTGATTATTGAGCTGCTAAATGTGGCGAAATGGGCACCGAACCACAAGTTGACGGAACCGTGGCGCTTTCAATTGTACGTGGATGAAGGAAAAGAACAGTTTGTTCAAGCCTATATTCATTCACAGCCGAAAGTAGATGGCGAAATTTCAGAAAAAGTGAAAAGAAAAGCACAATATTTCCGGGATATTCCGGTTCATCTTGTAGTTGTTATGCCTGAAGACCCCCGCCAAAGAAGGTGGGACGAGGATTACGGGGCGGTTTCCTCACTAATTCAAAACTTCCAGCTTGCGGCATGGGAAAGGGAGATCGGAATGATTTGGCGAACGAATGATTGGGTGTACGATCCGTTATTCAGGGAAGCTATCGGTGTCCTACCTGGTGAAAAAGTAGTAGCGACGTTGATGATTGGCTATCCTAAACATATACCCGAGGCTCAAACACGCACGGATATTCGTGAACTTGTTACGATCATTAATAACTAACCTTTCGAATTGAAGACTAAGTAGTACTTGTGAACGGTTATCCGAATTAATTAATACACATACTCATAAACTCCTGTCATTAGCAATATAGTTAGGCTATATAAGTTAAGATATGGAGGAGGATATCATGCAAACAAAAGAAGTACGCTTACGTCGAATTCAGCAACTAGCTCATGAAATCATGGATGAGATGAATAGAGGGAATGATCCGAGACAGATTGAAACGCTAAATCTTGCGGTTGATAATCTATCTCGGGCACTTGGAGATTTAGCCGATCCATTCGGTAATTATTCACTCGACTATATAGAAGAAAAAGTAGGAAATGCCCATTATCTTCTTTTTAAAAACGAAAAAAAGGTAAAGATTTATACTTAATGAACGGCTATCCCTTATGACTAAAATCCCGCTAATCTCGTATAAAGTTCCAACGAGAGTACCGGGATTTTTTGTTACGCTCTATGTTTTCATTTATAGGAGTTCTTTCTGATTTCCGGACGCACAACTAGCACATCTTCATACGCCAAAGATCAATAGTTGTTCCTTGGTTAACGGTACCTCTACTGAATAAAGTTAAACTCAAGGAAGTTGGATAAATCGGAAAACCGGATGAAAAATACGCCAAACGCTAAAATGCCAAGAAATAGAATCATAAACGTTTGCTTGAACGTATTTTTGATGCGCATGAGCGTCAAAACGACGCCAATTTGAATGAAATCATGATGAATTAGCAAATCAAGCTTTACTCGTGTTCGGTAGAAAACCAAAAAGAATGGTTTCAAGTGCCTGTCCTCACAGATTAGTTAAAATCCATATTCCTCATCTTTCGCTTTCCGAATCCCTACATAAGCATCGACAAGCAGTACGGTATCTTCCACTAAGCGCTCCAGACGAAAGAGAACATCATCATTGACGATTTCTTTGCGATGGAAATCCTTTTCTTCTATAAATACATAAGTGGGTACAATGTGTGCCTTCATATATGCTAAAATCGGCTTTAACTGTTGTTCCACCATCAAGTAATGCTTTGCAGTACCAGCTGTTACGAGCATACTCACCACTTTATCTCGGAACGCATTGACCGGTAATAAATCAAAAATATTTTTGAGCGTAGCCGGGATAGAAGCTTGGAACGTCGGTGTTCCAATAATAATGGCATCCGCGGCCATTAGCGTTTCTGTAACGTACTTGGTGTCGCCCTCATAGTCCCAATAATTACGCCCGTCACTAAAGACCATTTCAAACTCGGCCAGATCCAGTAATGTAATCTCTGCATCTGGATATTTTTCATGTGCTATTTTGACTGTGAAATCCATCGCCGTTCTTGTTTTAGACCCTACTTTTGATCCTGATAGTAATGCGATTTTCATGATAACATCTCCTTATTTTCCAGCTGTATATTTCTTAACTGCTGGCAGAATTTCTGTCGCGATCAGATCAATGTTTTTCATGATTTTATCAAACGGTACACCACCAAAGTCAATTTGTGCCATGAATCGCTGTTGACCAAATAGCTCATATTGATAGAGCATTTTTTCAATAATTTGCTGTGGACTACCAATCATTAATGCATCGCGCGTATCCGTTGATTGTGCAAATTGTTGTTTCGGATAGCCGCCGCCTCTTAACGCCTGCATACCTGCATTGGCATGTGGATAATATTCGCGAAGCGCATCCTGTGAAGTTTCTGCGGTATAGAATAGGCTCGTTGTTGCAATTGGCAACGCCGCTGGATCAAAACCACTACGTTGCGCCGCCTCACGATAGGCATCCACCGACGCCTTAAAGTTAATCGCCGGTCCACCAAGAGTTGTCAGCATCATCGGTACTCCTGCATACCCAGCCTTAATCGCACTCGCGGGTGGTCCTCCTACTGCACGCCAAATTGGCAGATGACCATTTTGCGGTTGCGGTAAAATCGTAGCGTTTTCCAACGGCGCTCGGAATTGCCCTTGCCATGTCACTGTTTTCTCATCATTTATCTTCATCAGAAGTTCCAGTTTTTCTTCAAATAACTCTTCGTAATCGTGTACATCATAGCCAAGTAAACTATAGGCTCCAATCCGTGAACCCCGCCCTGCCACAATTTCAGCCCGCCCTTTCGAGATTAAATCAATCGTGGCAAAATCTTCATAGACACGCACAGGATCAGATACACTTAACACTGTTGCAGAACTCGCAATTTTAATGTTTTTTGTTGCCTGTGCGATTGCGCCTAAAATGACCGTATGAGCTTGTGTTGTAAAATGCGTTTGATGACTCTCCCCTACTGCAAAAACATCTAGTCCCGCCTCATCAGCCAACTTACTTGCTTCAATCAATTCGTGAATA
>DYWT01000041.1 GCA_020742515.1 Sporosarcina psychrophila | reverse complement strand
AACCCTCTTCGTCATCAAATTTACCGTTCAATTACAGAGTCTGGTGGAAAGCACTTAATTCTTACACCTGGGTGTGGGATTAGACATCCTTTTGAAGAAGATACAATTCGTTATTTACAGAAAGTAAAAATCGAAACTGAAGCGTTATTAAATAAGTAAGTCAATAATTAAACCGTCCTTTCGAGGACGGTTTTTCTTGTTTATGAGGTCACGAGATCTCAACAAAAAACCGAGGCTGTTTTTACACAGTCTCGGTTTAATTTTCTTTAAATTAGTATGCTCTGGCTAACCAAACAGTTTCTTTCGCTGGTTTACCTGTGACGATACATTCAGCTTTTTTGTCAACTGTTCCTTCTACTGGAATGTTACGTGTTGTGAAACCAGTGCGTTCTTTAATCTTCGCTTCTGATTCTTCCGTTCCGTCCCATCCTGCTAAGATCCAACCTGGGTTTTCGTTTGCAGCTTTTTTCGCTTCAATATGGTTTTCAAGTTCTTCTAATGTGTTGATGTCCGTATAGATGTGTTGTGAATTGTGTTCGCGTGCTGATTCTAATAGGCGATTTTGCATTTCATCTAAGGCATTTTCAATGTATTCAGCAAAGTTTGCGAATTCAACATCTACTTTTTCATCTAAGTCACGCGCTTTAACGATGACTTTATTGTTTTCTAAGTCACGTGGTCCAATTTCTACACGAAGTGGCGCACCGCGTAATTCCCATTCATTGAATTTGTAACCTGGACGGTTATCGCTTCCGTCAATGACTGTACGGATTTGCTTGCTTGCTAATTCTTCATTCAGTTCATAGATTTTGTCCATGATCGCTGGGTTCTTTTGCCATGGTCCAACTGGAATGAATACGACTTGTTGCGGTGCAACTTTTGGTGGCATAACTAGTCCTTGGTCGTCACCGTGAGACATGATCATTGCTCCGATTAAACGTGTTGATACGCCCCATGATGTCGTGAAAGCGTGAACGTGTTCGTTGCCGCTGTTTAAGTATTTGATATCAAAAGCTTCAGCGAATTTCGTTCCCATGTAGTGACTTGTTCCTGCTTGAACAGCTTTTGTATCTTGCATCATTGCTTCAACAGAGTAAGTTCGTTCTGCACCAGCAAAGCGTTCTGAAGGTGTTTTTTCACCTTTAAATACTGGAATAGCTAATACGCCTTCAATCACTTCTGCATAAATATCTAACATACGTTGTGTACGTCTTTTAGCTTCTTCAGCATTGGCGTGAGCCGTATGCCCTTCTTGCCATAAGAATTCTGACGTACGAAGGAATGGCATTGTACGTTTTTCCCAGCGGAATACATTTGCCCATTGGTTCATTTCCATTGGTAAATCACGGTATGAGTTAATCCATTTAGAATACGCATCACCAAACATCGTTTCTGATGTTGGACGTAGCGCTAAGCGCTCTTCTAATGGCTCACCCGCAGCTTCAGTAACCCATGGTAATTCTGGTGAGAATCCTTCAATATGATCTTTTTCCTTATTGAAGAAGCTCTCGGGAATTAACATTGGGAAGTATGCATTACGGATACCTTCTTGTTTGAATCGGTAGTTTAAAGCTTCTTGGATATGCTCCCAAATTTCGAAACCGTTGGGTTTGAAAATCATACAACCACGTACGGGTGAATAGTCCATTAAGTCAGCTTTTTGAATTGTTTGGATATACCATTTTGAAAAATCTTCTTTTCTCGTTACCATAGTAACCTCCTGTTATAATTTTGTACAAAAAAACTGTTCCCGTCCAAATAAGGACGAAGAACAGTTGATCTCCGCGGTACCACCTCAGTTGTCGGCATGTTGCCGACCAGCTTAGAGCCGATAAGGAGGCGAGTCCATAAACTGTTTAGTAGGTTCAACGAATGAGTGGGCACGTCACTTTCAGCCTAGGTGACTTTCTCTTATTACCGTCAATTCGTTTACTATTCTAACAATGCTTATATTATAGCTATTTGTTGTATAAAGTTCAATCTCTTTGGACAATTGTGTCTTGATTTTCATTCATTTCATATTGATCAAGCGCTCGCATGCTAGAAAGTGGCCAATAAATATAATCTGCCTCTCCGATAATATCTTCGGCGTCGATAAAACCAAATGCCCGTCCGTCAAGTGAATTGCGACGGTTGTCTCCCATAACGAAGACTTGCCCTTCCGGTACGGTCGCTGATCCAGTAATTTCTTCTAATTGGAAATCACCCGTAAAGTTTCCTAAGACATCTGCGCGCATGTCGTCTAAATATGGTTCATTCATTTGCACACCGTTCAATATTAATTGGTCATCCTGATAAGCAACTGTATCCCCAGGTATACCAATCACGCGTTTAATATATAAACTTTGCGGTTCGTCTGAAGTAATCGGTCCCCCAGGTGCTGGGAATACGACCACATCAAAGCGCTCAATATCGTTTAATTTCATCATAAACATTTTCTCGCCGTCATGTAATGTGTATTCCATGGATCTTCCGTCCACGATGAACGGTTCCATAACATACGCATAAAATACTTTAATTCCTAGAAATATCACTGCAACCCAGATAAGCGTACTGATTATTTCTCTGATAATACCTTTAAAAGTCATCTTTTACCTCAATCTACTTAATCTTTACTATCCATTACAGTATCGATAGCTAACACAACCGCAATCACCATAACTGGGTCAACTTCTTCAGCATCGATATTAAATTCAAATGTATCGCTCATAGCAAAGTATTTTTTCTTTATTTGAGCAATTAAATCTCCTTCTCGATCATAAATAATATAATCGTGCGCAAAGTAATCGCCTTTTATCGTCCAGCCAATTTGTTCAATATCAAATTGTGGTTTGAATAACGTGATGCGTTTGCGAATACTTGCGACTTCTTGACCTCGGACAAAGACGTTCACTTGTGGCATGAGTGATAATACTTTCTGTTTAACTAAAGCGACCTCTTCATTGGTCTCCATGTTAATGATGTGCAGTTTTCTACCAAGTGAAAGAAATTCTCCATCCACTTTATAAACCGGCTTCTGATTGCTATCGACAATATTAAAATCCTGTTTAAATGATAACATTTTTTGTTTCATGTATAATTGCATTGATATCACCCCTTGAGCCTTATTATAATCTTATTATATTTAATGTTCAATTGTATTTAAGAAAATGTTTTTACTATAAAATGTATACTAATAAAAGCGGAGGGAATTATTTGTGAAACTAGCTCGTTATCAAGATGTATTAGACTTTTGGTTTGCCCCTGAAAATGCGGACTTGTTATTTGAGAAAAATGATGATTTCGATTCCGAAATTAGACAGCGTTTTGGAAAAACTTGGGAAGCCGCATGTGCTGGCTTATTATGGGAGTGGCGTGACAATCCTTACGGCCGCCTCGCAGAAATCATTGTGCTCGACCAATTCTCGCGTAACTTATGCCGAGGCGACGAGAAGTGTTTCACCCAAGATACGATGGCACTTGTCTTAGCTCAGGAATTATATCAACTACCTGAGTTTGATGAAGAATTCTCTGTTCAGGAAAAACACTTCGCAATGATGCCTTTTATGCATTCTGAATCTACTGAAATTCACGAGACAGCTTTACGCATCTTTACTGAAATTGGTGACGAGAATGCACTACACTGTGAAAACTTACATAAAGATATCATTGACCGTTTCGGTCGCTACCCTCATCGGAATGATGTTCTAGGCCGTGAGACAACTCCGCAAGAAGCAGCGTTTCTGACTGAGCCTAATAGCAGTTTCTAATATAAAAAGTCCGCAGCGAATGTGTTGCGGACTTTTTTCTGTTTTGAATTGGGTTTTGGGTGTATTCGCCAGCTCACGGATTTGAGCTGGCGTAGTTGTGCTTGATTCGCTAGCTCAGGGTTTTGAGCTGGCGTAGTTGTGCTTGATTCGCTAGCTCACGATTCTGAGCTGGCGCAGTTACACATGATTCGCTAGCTCAGGGATCTGAGCTGGCGAATCAACTCGCTTTCCTAAACATTTTGCCTTTAAATCTCTATTTCATAGTAAGTTTTATTTGTTTTCCCCACTTTCTTAAAGTTTTTCCCAAGTATGTCTCGGATTAGGGATCTTGACGCTGCGCTTGCGCCCATAAACTGGTACACATTTTCTGTTGTGACTATTTCACTGTTGTCAAAGAATAAATAGCGCAATTGCCGTGCGGATCTGAGTATTGTTTCTGATTTTGCTTCTTTAA
>DYWT01000040.1 GCA_020742515.1 Sporosarcina psychrophila | reverse complement strand
ACTTCTATTCGATCTTTTTCAGTTCCTGCCACCACAACCGCCGCAGATGCATCTCCTACAATATTCACGGTTGTACGCATCATATCCAGAATCCGGTCAATACCTGCAATGAGTGCAATTCCTTCAAGTGGCATATTGACCGAAGTCAACACCATCGCTAACATAATCATGCCAGCACCAGGGACACCCGCCGTTCCAATTGAAGCTAGAATAGTAATCAAAACAACGGTTAAGAGTTGAGCGAATGACAAGTTCAGATTGTAAAATTGTGCAATGAAGATCACTGCAACACCTTGATAAATGGCCGTACCATCCATATTTACGGTGGCTCCAAGCGGAAGAACAAAACTTGATATTCTATTTGGCACACCAAGGTTTTCATTCGTGTTTTTAATGGTGACCGGTAGCGTTCCCGCACTGCTCGCAGTGCTGAATGCGACGAGTGCAGCCGGTGATATTCCTTTAAAAAATTTGAGAGGGCTCATTTTCCCCCACACCTTTACGGCAGACGAGTAAACAATAGCCGCATGGAGTATGCATGCAATATACACAGCCACTATTACTTTTACGAGTGGCAATAGAACAGAAAGTCCATACTGACCGACAACTGGAGCAAGCAATCCTAGAATTCCAAGTGGGGCCACTTTCATGACAATGCCGGTTATTTTATACATTACCTCCGAGAAGCCTTCAAAGAATCGATACACTGGTCGTGCTTTTTCTCCTACAAATGTTATGGCTAAACCAATGAACAATGCGAAGAAGATAATTTGCAGTATATTCCCCGAGGCTAAAGCCATAAACGGATTTTCGGGAATAATATTCAAAATTGTTGTGATGGCGCCCTGTGGTTCCTGCGTAGCCGCTTCAGGAATCGTCAATCCTTCCGTCGAAATCGTAATTCCTTTACCAGGAGATATCATAAACGCAACAGCAAGACCGATAATGATCGCAATCGCTGTCGTCCCCAAATAGTAAACAATCGTTTTAATACCCATTTTCCCAAGCTGTTTTGGATCAGACGTTCCAGCAACACCTACAACTAGAGTCGATAAGATAAGTGGGGCAATTATGAATTTAATTAAACGTAAAAATAGATCTCCAAATGGCTTCAAAAAGTCAATGGAACTGCCGAAAATACTTCCTAAAATTATTGCCAAAATGAATGCGATTAAAATTTGTGTAACAAGGTTGAACTTAATTTTCATTTCTCTCTCCCTTCCTCATTTTTTTACTTAGTCCATCTTATACAAGCCGGACCATTCATATGATTGAAAAAGCGTGTTCCGTATGAAATAACTACGGAACACGCTTTTGTTTTATTAACAACATTATTAAATCCATCTACCTACAATCGGATAATTGTACGTTTCGTCATTTAACGCTTTGACGATTGCTATGATAGGAACAATGAACCACATTATACCAAATGCAATTACCAATGGAATGCCGATAATTACAATAATAAGAATTAGAGAAATAGTAAGCAGTGCCCCCATGACAAGTTGGAATAAAACCGCTTGTATTGCCATCCTTTTTACTTCTAAATCATCAATAACAAGATAAATGATAAATGGCACCAAAAATGGCATGAAGAACGCACTTGCATGAACTAACACCTTTAATCCTTTATTCTCCATATAACAAACCTCCCTAGCTTTTTCTAGTCGCTTAGTATACGAAGAAAAGAGCAGGAAAATTCATTTACTTAAACTGGAGCTTGTCAAACATTTCATTGATTTTATTCACATCTACTTTTTCATGTACCTCGTCTGAGAGTCCATATTTTTCTTTAAGCATCATAATCCGCTTTACGCTTTCATTGAGTCGCTCTTCTGTTATCTCTCCTGCCTCAATAGCCGTTAGGAGCGCGTTGAAAGTATTAATTTGATCGTCATAGTCACGGACTACAAGTAGTAGATCGCTTCCCGCTATAAAAGACTGAACAGCTGCTTCAGGAATTGTATATCCATTCGCAATCGCCCCCATCGATAAGTCGTCTGTTATGATAACCCCTTCAAATTGCATTTCTTTCCGAAGCAATTCCGTGATAACAGCTTTAGAGAGCGAAGATGGATAATTAGGATCCAATACTGGGAATAAAATATGAGCTACCATAACTGCATCAACACCCTCGTCTATTGCTTTTTGAAATGGAACTAGTTCTATACTTCGAAGCCTTTCCATAGTCGTTTCAACTTTTGGCAATGCCTTATGTGAATCGACAATAGTGTCGCCATGACCCGGAAAATGTTTAACAACAGGAATAATGCCATTGTCCATCATTCCATGCATTGTCGCTATGCCTATTTTAGCAACTTGATTGGAATCTGATCCGAATGAGCGATCCCCGATTACTGGATTTTTCGGATTACTATTAACATCTAAAACAGGTGCAAAATTCATATTATAGCCGAATTCGTTGAGTACCTCAGCCAAATAGGCGCCTGCTCGATAACTTAATGATTCATCATTAAGTTTGCCGATTTGCGCACTAGTTGGTAATTTGGCAATGCCGGCCGGCAGTCGGGAGACACGTCCCCCTTCTTCATCGACAGAAAGAAATAAAGGATTTTTATTCGATTCGTTCGCTTCTTTTATAGCGTTAATCAGTTCTAACATTTGGGGTGTTGTCGTTATATTTTGTCCCATTACTATAACGCCACCCACATGATAATTACGAACGAGATTATCCATTTCCCTGCTAAAGGAAGTACCTTTCACGCCAATCACTAATAACTGTCCGACTTTCTCTGCCAGTGTCATTTTGTCAATCATTGAATCGACTATTGCTTCCTTATTTAATGGTGCTGTAGTCAGCGGGTTTTCCGAAACTTTTTGTCCGGTATGCAAACATCCTGACATCACTAAAATGCTACAGAGAGCTAACAAAATGAACTTGTAGTTACGATTCACCGTCACTCCCCTTTTCCTGCTGTTTCATTTCCAACGTTCAATCGCAGCCTCAATATTCCTAAGCGATATAGATCCTTTCTGCATAGGTGGCGGACAGGATTTATTGTATTCGAATACTTTTTCGTTTATACTTTCTATCCGTGATTCCAAGTCTGTTGTACTATCAGCTGCATGAATAGCTGCAATTCCGATTACTTCATCGCGAATTTCATGCTGCAGGTTTAGCCAATGCGGCTTATAACCTGCATCTTTTGCGATTCTTTGAAAATGTTGGAAGGTATCACCAGAAAAGTACTCTGGCGATAATGGTTTCCCTTGTCCCGGTAAATTATCCATGCCACCTTTTTTTGTATACTCTTTCAATATGTCGCCGATCAAATCGTTGTATGGCGGGTTTAATTTATCGTCGCTCATACTCATTCACTACCTTTCCTCTATATTTTCACAATTTCATTTTTCCCAGATGTATAGTCGAGTTTCATTTGTTCCAACTCAATTTTCATCTTTTCTGTTTCCATAATAAAATTTTGTTGTTTTAGCTTTTCCAGCTCGATTTCATCGCGCATAAATTCTCCTTTGATTTTCACAACTCTACGATTATGATCTGTAATAATTGCAGTAATCGGCACACTCATGACAATTCCAACTATCAGTACGGCAGTCAACATTATTATCGCCCCTTATTCATGTAGTTAGTTCAATTATACATTATTGCAATTGTCTGTCATGAAATTTTAATTCGCTTTGTTCAACTTTCACAGGGTACGATAAGAATAATTGGGTATACTTTCATAATACGTTGTAGGAAATGAGGTTATCCAATTGAATTTCACACTTGAGGAAGCCGTAAAAAAGTATGCACTTCCTTTCGACTCCGAGGATGATCTTACATCTATTCTCGAAGCTATCGGGGATGCAAAAATCGTCCTATTAGGAGAAGCAAGCCACGGAACCTCGGAATTCTATTCAGTCCGAGCGAAGCTGTCCAAGATGCTGATTGAACAGAAAGGTTTTTCAGCCATTGCAGTTGAAGGTGATTGGCCATCTGCTCAACATGTTAATCGTTATATAAAAGGATATGGTGAAAGAAAAGAAAATGTCCAAGAAGTATTGAAGGCTTTTGGTAGATGGCCGACGTGGATGTGGGCGAATGAGGAGATTGTAGCGTTCATTGATTGGTTAAAAATACTGAATTACAATAGAATTCCCGATCTAAAAGTAGGATTCTACGGGATTGATATGTATAGTCTCTGGGAATCGATGGAAGAAATCGTACGCTACTTAACGAAGTCCAATCCAGCGGGAGCCGATCTTGAACTGGCGAAAAAAGCTTTTTCCTGCTTCGAACCTTTCAATGAAATGCCGGATCATTATGCCATCTCCACAGCACATTTTTCACAAGTATGCATTGATGAAGTGAGTGAGTTATTATCGTCAATTCGTTCGCACAACGAACGCTACGAGGATAAGCATGAAACTAATCTAAATTTAAAAGTGAATGCACTCGTGACTAAAAATGCTGAAGAATATTACCGTACCATGCTTCAGGATAATGCATTATCTTGGAATATTCGCGATGAGCATATGGTTGAGGCAATTAATGAAGTGATGAATCACTACGGGGATGACGCGAAGATTATCGTCTGGGAACATAATACGCATATCGGAGATGCACGGGCAACAACTATGAAAGATGATGGAATGGTCAACGTCGGTCAACTACTTCGCGAACAGTATAAGAAAGATGAGGTCTATGCAGTAGGATTTGGCACGCATCGTGGTACCGTAATCGCGGCTGAAGAATGGGGAGTACCTTTCAAGAAAATAGACGTTCCTCCCGCCCGGCAACATTCATGGGAAGATCTATTGCACAAATCAGGCGCTTTCGATAAACTATTCATTTTCAACGAAGTAAATCGAAAATACTTCACGGATTGGATTGGACACAGAGCAATTGGAGTTGTCTACAACCCTGAGTACGAGCAATTCGGTAATTATGTACCGTCTCAAATTGGTAATCGATACGATGCGTTTATATTTATTGATCAAACAAAAGCATTGGAACCATTGAAGATAAAAACTCCGGTTACTGACATATAACATTTTGATATTGAATAAGAAAAATATGATTGACGAGTTATAATCTGCATAGGTTATAACTCTTTCCTATTGGTATATCGGGTCAGGATATTATTTGCCAAGAAAAAACATCAAACAATTAAGTTCAGTGAGTTTATCCCTTATTAAACTAAATGAAATAGGGAAATCTTCTTTACTGTTCAATAAAAATTGTGAAGCTAAGTTATTGATTCCATTCTAAACCGCTTCGACGCTTTGTGGATGCCTCCCGCGATAAGCCAGAAAGGAGACCGCTTTCAGTCTTCTCGCTCCGGCTACCACGTAGTCGCGCCTTCGCTGGATGGTGGTCAATGTGAGAAAGTCCATTTCGTTATCGGGGATGAGACCTGCAACCTGGAGTGCCATAAATCGATCGAATGTGATCAACGAATGTCCCAATACATATGGAGTGAATCAGGAATCCTGTTAATACCGCTTCGGCGCTTTGTGGATGCCTCCCGCGATAAGCCAGAAAGGAGACCACTTTCAGTATTATCGATCCGGCTACCACGAAGTCGCGCCTTCGCTGGATGGGCTATGTGAAAAGGAGTATTTCATTAGCTGTGATTAAATCTGCAATCTGGAGTGTGTCTTTCTTGAATATACGTAGTATCAACTAGTACTCACATTATAATC
>DYWT01000039.1 GCA_020742515.1 Sporosarcina psychrophila | reverse complement strand
CACTTCAGACATTTCCAGTTCAATTGTTTCATAGCCAGCTTCGTTCAACTTTCGCTTTGTTTCTCCATATCCACTTGGGATAATGACATAATCATCGACACGAATACAGTTAGCAGAGTATTCGTCTTCCTTGTCAATGACGATTTTGTCATATGAGTCAAATGCTGGATGATCAACGAATTCCCCTGCAACGACCATCTTGTTATCTCCTAAATAAGCAATTCCGGTTTTTAAATGGAAAAATTCTTTTAACGGAATAATCGTCGCTATAAACCCTTCTTGTTCCAAAATACCTTTTAATTGAAGTGCGCCTTCTTCATTCGTCCGTTCTGAAATCCCAATATAGAATTGGTTCTCCGCTTGTAGAATATCGCCACCATCAAGCGTCCCAGGCGATTTTATATAACGCAATTTCTCGTAAAACTCTTTTAGGGTAGCTTCGATTTCTTTGATTTCTCCATTACGGGAGTCTGCTCCCGGGTTTGTAATGACTGCAAAATCAGATGTCAACACAGCCGCATCTTCCACAAATGTGGAATCTGGAAATTCTTCACTTGCTGGCAGATGAGTAACTGTAACGCCACACTTTTTTAAGGCTTCTATATAACTCTTATGTTGTACGAGTAGTTTTTCATAATCCGGTTTTCCAAGATCTGATGTTGTTAAACCGTTTAAATAACTTTTCCCCGGTGTTTTTACAATTATATTTTTAAACATATCCATTCCCCCATTTTTTAGTTTCTTATGACGGGACTTGTCAGACATGTAGGCCCGCCCGTCCCTTTTACGCTTATTTCTTCACCTTTGTATTCATAAACTGTGGCCCCAGCGTCGAGAAGTTGCTGTTTAGTGGAAGCGTTTCCATTCACGATTACACAAACCCGCGGCGCAAGTGCCAATACATTACAACCAAGATTGTGATATTCGTCCTCGGGTACTTCAATAAGCTGGATTCCCCGTTCAATGAGCAACTGACGAAAAAATACCGGCATTAGGCGTGAGTGCACAACAGCTAAATCGCGATCAACCATACTGATAAACGACATAAGGTGTAGACATTCTGCTTCTCCTTGGTCATGCGGAAGTTGAACGATGATAAACTCGTCAACGAAGGGCATTGTCATTTTTTTCAGTTGTCGGATTGCTTCATCATTCGTGCGATACCCGCGGCCTACAACAAGCGTCCTATCGTCCAACCAAATAATATCACCGCCGTCTGAAACTGCGTCTCCTGTTAATTCGCCAACAATTGGAATGTTTTTTTCCTTAAGGAATTCTTTATACACTGCGGCTTCAGGCTGTCTAAGCTCTTTTCCAGATTTCAAAATAATTGCACCTGCAGGCGTAAATTTCACCGGGTCATGTGCATACAACGAATCCATTCCTACTTCGTTCGATATTGGCAAATAATCAATCTGTGGAACATGTTTTTCAAGAATTGCTATAAAATCCGAGAATTCGTGAACCGCTTCTTCGAAAATTGGTTCTTCAAGGTAATTAAATATTTTCCATTTTTCTTCTAGATGATTTTGATTGCGAAAGGCATCATTTGGATGCTTTACAATCACTCGTTTTAATGGTCTGTACATTGATGAACAATACGTCATTTCACTTCACCCTTTTCCGACTAGTGGAAAACGTTTCCGAAGAATGGAAAGTTTATATGTAAAATATATTCTCTTTATGATACAATGTCAATGTATTTAGAATAATTTAAACCTTTTTCTTTAGATAATGAAGGTTCTGTAGTCATTTAAATGATAGGTGGTATTTTTATATGCAATCAATTGACCGTGCCATGATCGTGGCCAAAACCCTTGCAATGCAAACAGCAGAAAGTGGCGTATCTATTTCTGACCTTTCCAAGCAATGCGATTTACCTCTCAGCACAATGCACAGATTGCTGAAAGCGATGATAAAACAAGGCATGGTAGAGCAGGATGAGCGTACGAAATGCTATCGACTTGGAACGATTTGGTTGGAATACGGTTTGCAAGTGTATGATTCGATGGATTACATCAGTAAAGTCAGACCCGAACTGGAGCGGTTAAGCCATGAAGTCGATGAAAGTGTTTATCTTAGTCGTCCAGCAGGATTGGAAGCAATCATATTGGAAAGAATAGATAGCCAAAACAATACCATCCGGATTTATGACCAACTGGGTTTGCGTATTCCCATGCATATCGGTGCAGCGAATAAAGCGATGCTTGCTAACATGCCGTCTTCCAAGGCCATAGCTATTTTGCAAAAACTTTTACCTATAGAGCAATTGGCCCCGGTTAAGGTAACGCTAAAAAAAATTAAAAAACAAGGATACGCAACGAGCCATGGTGAGAGAACGGAAGGGACTTCTTCTGTCGCGGTGGCCATTCTTGACGGTCTTGGGGAAGTTGTGGGGGCAATTAGTATAGGTTTTGTCAGTTTTAACCTCACTGAAGAGCGGATGGATTTCCTTATTGAAAAGGTTATGGAAACAGGAAGACGAATTTCTGAGAAGTTAGGCTCTAATAGTAATTGATTACTACTTTTGAAGGAACTCTGATAACTTTAGGCTCTATTATAAAGGTACAAAAAAAGACTCCCGCACATCACCATGCAGGAGTCGTTTCAATTTCTTATAAAAATACAATAACCGCTAATACAGCTGCTAATATAAGTCGATAAATTGCAAACGGTACAAGCTTAACACGTGAGATTAGCTTTAAGAAGAAACGAATTGAGATAAGTGCGAAGACGAACGCACTGACGAATCCAACGATATAAAAGGATAGGTCATCCATCGAAAGTTCTTCCCAGTTTTTCGCAACTGACACAAGACTAGCACCCATCATGATCGGTACCGCCATGATGAAAGTGAAATCAGCCGCGGTCTTATGATTCATGCCGAACAGGACACCGCCCGAAATTGTCGCACCCGAACGTGAAAATCCTGGCCATAGGGATAGACATTGGACAAGACCTACTGTAAATGCCTGCTTGTATGTAATTTGATCCAATGTATTCACCCACGGTTTTTTCGGACCAAGTTTATCAGCTGCAATCATTAAAATTGAACCTGCAACCAGTGCAAAAATCACCGTTTCCACACCTGATAGTTGTTCATCAATCAGATCTTTAAGTGCAAATCCCACAATAACTGCCGGCAACATCCCAACAATGACGTGCAATAAGTTGAAACTTGAGTTCGTTTTCTGGCCTTCAATCTTATAGAGGCCCACCAAGCTGAACAGACGCTTCCAGAAGACGATAACAACAGCTAATATCGAACCCAGTTGGATAACAATCTTAAATGTGAATGCCGATCGATCTCCAAGAAAGTTCGTTATTTTCAGCCACATGTCATCGACAATGATCAAGTGACCTGTCGAAGAAACAGGTGCAAACTCTGTCATTCCTTCAACAAATCCAAGTATTAACGCTTTAACCAAATCAATTAGTTCCATAAGTTAATTACACTCTCTTTCTACGGAAGCGAATGTACCAGATACATACCGCTATACCGCTAATGGCTAGTAGTGCATACGCGATGTTCGAATAGATATCCATAAAGTGGACAATCGATTCCCAGTTGTCACCGACTGCTGCACCAATTGTAACAAGTGCTGCGTTCCAGATCAGACTGCCGATTGTTGTAAGCACAATGAATAGCGGGAAATTCATACTCGACATGCCTGCCGGAATCGAAATAAGGCTCCGGATTAAGGGAACAAGGCGGCAGAGTAGTACTGTCCACGGACCGTATTTGTCGAACCATGCATCAGCTTTGCGGATGTCTTTTCGTGTAAGACGCAAAACGCTGCCCCACCGATCGACAATTTTCTCGAGGCGCTCCACATCTAGAAATAACCCGAGGCTATATAAAATCATCGCCCCGATAACCGACCCCACCGTTGCTGCAATAATGACACCCACCCGGGTCATATCCGAATAGGTCGTCATGAATCCGCCAAATGTCAATATGACTTCAGACGGGATAGGCGGAAAGACGTTCTCAATCATGATTAATAAAAACACACCAAAGTAACCAAACTGACCCATAAATTCAGTAATCCAATTTTCCACCTTACGCCTCCACCAACTATTACTTTACTAAATACAGAACCTCTATGCAAACAGAGTCCGGCAGCATAAAGACGATTCAGTATATGCTAAGGTTTCGTGTTCTTACTATAATTGTACGCGGAAGGCATCCGAAATATGATTTCAGTTCGATTTTTCAAATCAAATAATTATGGCTAAAGTTTGTGAAACCGTCTATTTCTTCCCGTTTTTTAAGAACCTAAATTGATATGTCCGTCTTTTGTAGGGAATCACTGTCGATATCTTGTAAACACCTATTTCTATCTTGATGAACTCATAACAATTTTTGATTGTGGATATCCTTACATTTTATTGAGTTATCCTCATATGAAGTGGATAACTCAATAAAATTGTTGATAATTTCAGAAAATTTTATATTTTATCCACAAGGCTACCCGATTACTTCTTTATTAATTAGTTATCAACAAGCTTCATAAGAGGAAACCTCATAACTTCCTAAACGAAAAGAAAGCCATCTGATAGAAGCCAGATGGCTTTTCTATTTATACTTTTAGCGTAAAGTCTTTCAAACTTTCACGTAAAGAAGCTTTTAGGAACTTGCCGACTGATGTTTTCGGAATTTCATCCAAGAAGACAACATCATCTGGCACCCACAATTTAGCGAACTGGCCTCCTAAATAGGTTAGCAATCGCTGTTTCATCTCTTCATCAGCAACCTTCCCTTCTTTTAAGACAACACATGCAAGAGGGCGCTCAAGCCATTTCTCATGCGGAATTGCGACAACCGCTGCTTCAAAAACATCTTCATGTGTCATCAAGGCGTTTTCCAAGTCAACAGACGAAATCCATTCGCCCCCGCTTTTGATCAAATCTTTTGTACGATCCATTAATTTAAGGTAGCCAAATTCCGTCATGACTGCGATATCACCTGTAAGGAGCCACCCATCACGGAATGCTTCTTCAGTTCGTTCATCTTTATAATATTCACTTGCAATCCAAGGGCCCCGAATCGCCAATTCCCCCATCGTCTTGCCATCCCAAGGTGCATCGCCATTTTCATTGATGATACGGATTTCAAGGCCTGGCATCGGCAATCCTTGAAGCGCTCGGATATCGATTTTCTCATCCATCGTTAAATCTGCCATGCCAGAAGTGTAGACAGACATGCTGACAAGTGGTGTTGTTTCAGTCATGCCATAGCCGACGATGAACGGCACACCAAGTTTTTCTTCGAATGCCCGGATCAATCCTTTTGGCGATGCAGAACCGCCGCTTACGATTCCCCGTAGCGAAGACAAATCTCTCGGTTTCTCTTCCTGTTCCTTCAGCACTGCGAGCCAAATTGTCGGGACACCAGCAGTTACAGTCACCTTCTCCTGCTCAATCAGATCCAATAGCAATTTTGGGTTTAAGCCTGGTCCTGGCAAAACTTGTGTTGTTCCGAAAAAGACTGCAGCGAACGGCATTCCCCAAGCATTGACGTGGAACATTGGTACAACTGGCAGTATGACATCCTTCTCTGATAAACCCATCGCATCGGCTAGTCCTAGTGCATAACTGTGCAACACAAGTCCGCGATGCGTATAGATGACCCCTTTCGGATTACCTGTCGTAGCGGATGTGTAGCACATCCCTGCTGGTGTGTTTTCATCAAGATCTTCAGGAAAAGCATAGTCTTCCGATGCGGTTGCAAGAAGCGCTTCATATGAATGCACATTTTCAAGATATGTTTCCGGGATTTCCGTGCTGTCTCCCATGATGATATAATGTTTCACCGTCTTCAAATAGGGTGCAAGTTTTTCAAGGTGTGG
>DYWT01000038.1 GCA_020742515.1 Sporosarcina psychrophila | reverse complement strand
CCTTCTCATTTCACTATTTGTAAATGTAATTTTTTTATTGTAAAACAGGAGGGAAATAACCATGAAGAAATCTACAAAAATGTTATTGTCACTGTTCGCAAGTGTTTCCTTGCTTGCAGCTTGTGGCGGTAATAATGAAACTGGTGAAAGCAGTGAGCCAACCAATGAATCAACCGTTACACAAGTCGGCGGCACTATCAAAATCGGTTTAGCAGCAAATCCGAATTCGCTTGACCCCACTGCTTATACTGGTCAATATGAATCGAACGTGATTCGACAAATAGGAGATACATTAGTTATATACAGTGATGACTTTTCTGAATTCAAACCTTCACTTGCAACTGAGTGGTCTGTCTCTGAGGATGGCCTTACATATACCTTTAGCTTACGGGATGACGTGAAGTTTCAAGCAGGGGAATATCAAGATGGTCGATCTATGACAGCAGAAGACGTAAAATATAGCTTAGAGCGCTCTGCCTTTGATTCAGCTCTGAATCGCTTGAGTGGTGTGGAATCGGTAGAGGTCTTAGGAGAATATGAAGTCGCTATTCACTTGACTAGTCCTAGTTCTGCTTTAATGGCAATGTTGACCGATTCAGGAAACATCATCGTTCCAAAAGAGGAAGTCGAGGGCTGGGGAGATCAATTCGGACAACATTTGGTAGGTACAGGTCCATTTTCGTTAGATACTATCCAATCTGGTCAACAAATCGATTTGAAACGAAATGAGAATTATTGGGGAGAAGCAGCGAACTTAGATGGAGTAATCTTCAAGGTTATCACAGACGCTAATATGATGATTAACTCCTTACTTTCAGGAGATATTGATTTGGCAACCGATATAAGAGGCCAAAACCGCGAAATCATTGAAAATGCCAATGGTGTCTCATTGACAAGTATTCCAGGCTTTTCTACTACTTATCTTGATATGAATATGATGGAAGGCCCTACAGCAAATGAGAAAGTCCGTGAAGCAATTTATATGGCTACAAATGTAGAAGAAATTGTGAACGGAGTGAACCAATGGGGAGGCGCAGAAGTTTCCTACTCTCCTCTTCCAAAAGCATCTTGGGGATATATGGAGAATGCTGAAGAGTTCGTTCCAGATTACGATCCGGAAGCAGCAAAAGCTTTGTTAGCAGAAACAGAGTATGCTGATGGATTCTCAATCGATATGTACTTATCTGATGCTCGCGTTCCGTATGCAACAATTTTCCAAGACCAAATGAAAACGAATTTGAATATCGATGTACAGATTCATCCACAAGAATGGGGTACTTATAGCGAGACTGTTTCAACAGGACAAGCAAGCATGAACATCGGTGCCTGGTCTTGGTATCCTGATCCGTATTTCTACCTAAACCAAGAGTTCCATTCAAATAGCATTGGTTCGCTCGGTAATGGACGTGGTTATAACAATTCAGAAGTAGATGCCCTTCTTGACTCTGCCTTAAGCGAAACTGACCAAGAAGCAAGAACGGATCTTTATCAACAAGCGTTAGAAATAATCATGGCTGACTATTCTCGGATTGAACTAGAACTATCTGAAACAGCTAATGGTATTTCTGATAAAGTAGTTGGTTACAATGTACTCGCTAATAATTCGATTACTTTAGTAAATAATGAAGGAACGAATGTATCTTTACAAGGTAACTAATTTTTACAAAACTGGATCACGTTCATTCGTGGTCCAGTTTTTCAATACAAGATGGGAGCAAGGAATATGAAAAACTTTAAAGAAGCAAGCAGCCTCTATGACTTAACCACATTATCTTCAACTATCCTTTCAGAAGATGAACAAACTTTATTTTATGTAAAAACGACAATTGACTCAGTTAAAGATGGTTATCAAGCTGCTATTTATGCAAAAAATCTTCAAAATGCTAGTGAAGTTTCCATTGTGGAAGATGGCTTTATTAATAACTGTCCCACCGTCAACGGAACGAAATTATTGTATTTATCGAATAAAACTGGAATAACTCAAGTTCACTTTTATGATTTAGTTAGTAAAGAAAACAGGCAGCTCACTTTTTCCCTCTCTCCTGTTATGCACGTACAATGGATTCAAAACAGCCAATCATTTTTATTTACAACACAGTTGGATAAATCGACAGAGAGCTTCTTTACATGGGATAAAAATTTTGCTGATATTACTACGAATACTGCACCATTTTACCGTATTAGTAATTTAAAATATCAAGCCGATGGCGTGGGATTCATTGATCCAGAAAAGACAACTTATCTTTGCGAACAAACGATTGATAATTTCGATGTAACCGTCATCTCCCCTCAAGCTACAGGTTATGGATTAAGACGTGTTGCTGATTGCAATACAGAAGGAACCATCATTTACTTTGAAAGGAATCTTGTTGAAGGAGACGACTACAACCATGATTCAGGTATTTTTGCTTATGACAGAAATTCGAAGCAAATACAGCACCTTACTCAATCTTTTGACACTGGTATTTTTGGTGAGGGAACCGTATCTCCTGACGGAAACTACTTAGTAATGGTGGGAAACTCTTTGCCTTATGAAACACCCAATCAATTCGGTCTATTTCTTTACGATTTTAAAACAACTTCTTTGAAAAAAATTACGGAAGGTATAGACATTCAATTCGCCGATAATAGCGTCTCTGATTATTATCAAAATGTTCGAAACCCGATTATTCACTGGCATCCTGATTCAAAAAAATTCTATGTGCAAACTTCTGAATATGGAAGCGTAAAGATTTATGAGGTCCTTTTGAATGGTGAAATGTTGAATATTGCCCCAGAACAAGCTGTAGTAAAAGAAGTGGTTATTTCTAAAGTTGGCGTACTGTATGCTCTAATTAGTAAACCAGATCGCCCACTGTTATTAGCTGTATACGAAGATGGGGAATGGAAAGAAATCTCAAATTCTGTTGAAGAAAGTTATCAAGATTATTCGTTTGCAAGTTATCAAGAAATCGAGTATACCGCAGCAGATGGAGGAGTGATTCATGGACTTATGGTCCTTCCAGCTGATTTTCAAGCAGATAAAAAGTATCCGCTCATTTTAAATATCCACGGTGGTCCCTATATGATGCATGCAATGAATTTTTATCATGAAACGCAATACCTTGCAGCAAATGGATATCTGGTTTTATTAGTTAATCCACGTGGAAGCTACGGATATGGACAAGAACATACTTATGGTGTTTATGAAAAATATGGTAAGGGAGACTATACTGATTTGATGACTGCCATTGATGGTGTAATAAATGATCATTCTTTTGTCGATGCTTCTCAATTGTTTGTTACCGGCGGAAGTTATGGCGGTTTCATGACAAATTGGATTATAACGCAGACCAATCGATTCAAAGCGGCTGTATCACAACGGTCCATGTCTAATTTCGTTTCTATGTTCGGAACTAGTGACATCGGTTATTACTTTTACAAGGACGAGACTGGTCACGATATATCTCGACCTGATAAATTGTGGGAGTCCTCTCCCCTTGCCTACGTAGAACAAGTTGAAACCCCATTGCTCTTAATCCATGCGAAAGACGATTTACGTTGCCAATTTGAACAAGCCCAACAATTTTATACAGGATTACGTTATTTCAATAAAACAGCAGAAATGTTGGTTTTCCCTAATTCTGGCCATGAATTATCCCGAACCGGCCGCCCTAGCTACCGAGTTGAACGATTAAAAGCAATTCTAGACTGGTTTGAGCGTTATCGTAGCAAATAGAAAAGTCACGGTTCACTCATCCAAGATATTCCTATGGCAAGTTTTTGCCAATTTCATCTAGTTGTAAGAATCTTGTGACTGCACTGGATGAGAATAATGGCTAATTTCATCCAGTGCAGTCTATGGCAGTCTTCACTAAACAATATTAGCTATTAATTTCATCTAGTCGGACCAAATCCATTGTTCAGTAAATGAAATAAGAGGGAGCCTATAAATCCCTTCATTACATATAAGCACCTTCAAGCTCTTTTTCCAGCCTGAAGGTGCTTATTTTTTAGAATAGGGAACTTCACTCTCTACTGAATGGGGCTGGGAAAAAACTCCCAGCCTCTTTCCTATACCCAAATAATGTAGCGTAAATGTGCTCAAAAAGGCAGCCCCGACGTCCACTTCACGAATCATGCTCAGATGGTCTGCAACCATCTTGCGCTTATTCGTTCCAGTGATTCGGGGCTGAACGCCTTTTTTCCCACTCTCATTTATTATAGAGCCTATATTTTTAACTCTAACTTTGGGGGTCACATCATTTAAGGGGGTTCATTTGGTTTAATTTTTACCTGTTATCTATTGAATAAACAGGTAACAAAAACTAGCTATCTTTTTTATTTTTGTTCTCTAAATATTTACTAACGATGAAAGAAGATGATGTCATGGCTATGACAACCCACCATTTAAATTCTTTATTAGCTAGCAGTGTTAATACATACACCATCGTTAAAGTTAATAAGTTATAACCTACTAATTTTACTAAGTCTTTGTTCATTAAAAATTAATCCTTCCATTGTTAGGAACAGCATCGTTTTCGTCCCATAATTGAGCTAAATAGGTATCTGGTGATAGTAAATTCATTGCAAATTCTAATACAACATCATTCACAACCCAGCTTCCTAAATATTTTGCAATTGCTGAACGTATGGCACTTTTTGCTGCGTGTTTGCCTTTTACTTTTATTAAATTGGCTAGGGTAGCTGTACTTCCTCCTAGAGCTAATGCAATAGCAGTATCTAGGGCCGCTCCCATTTGATCTACAGTTATACCTTGCCATGATGATCTAGTTTGAGCCTGAGACGATGTATATTCTGTTTGTAAAGAGTACTCACCTTGAAGTTGTTTGTATATTACTTCTATAATCCACTCTTTAGAAACACTAGGGTGTAATGCTTGAATTTCATTAGCAAGTGAGTTGATTTCTACCTCTGTTAATGAAAGAGATGTAGGCTCTACAATTTCAACTTCAGTGTATTCTTGTGTTTGTTGTTCATTTTCAGTAGCGTAAACAGTTGTAATATTAGGAAATATAGAAGCACTTAGAAGCATTATAGCGAAAGATAACGAAACGATTCTAAGGTTTTGATTCATAATTTCTCCCTTTTTTTAATGTTTATTTGTTTACTGTACAATGTGTTTGAATAATATAATCGATTTAGCCCCAACTTTTCTATTTAAAAAACGGTTCCCCCCTACAATTGTGTCTTTAAAAAAATTTATCTTGCTGTCAAATGTCATTAAGATCGCTTTATAGTTAATAAGTTATTAGGTTGTAAACAAAGTGTAAAATTATTTTGTGTAACCCTTTTATCGAATCTACTCTACTAATATCGGTAGATATAACAGCATCATAGCAATCTATAGTTTGAAATAAAGCAGTCTTTTCATCTAAACCAGTTGCCTTTGGCCCTCCCCCTCTACAAATTAAGAAAGCAATTTCTTCAAGACTGGTTTCATCAATAGCTGAAATATTTTTTCCTTCTAGTAGATCTTTAAGTGAAAATCTCTCCAGTCGAATCCTTTGACTCATATAAGCTCATTGGTTGCATTAACAGCCTAGATATTCTTTCCGTCCCTGTGTGCATAGATTCATCAAATTCATTAGGCACCGCTGAACCTGTTAATATAAATTGATCAAATTCATCCCGATTATCCACTTCATAACGGCTTTTTTGTCATTAAATTGTATCAAGTTGCCAGTTATCATTTTTCCACCTTATCACACCAATCGACCTGTTTCCCCAGACGTACCCCTATTTTTCTCTGGAAAATCAACTTCCAGGTCAAAATGTCCACTTCCCTAGCAAAAAACGAGGCCCCTAAACATCCATCAAACGTCCAGAAACCCGTCCATATACGATTTATCCTTTCATTTTTTCAATCAATACTACACACTCAACATGTGTTAAGAGGAAGTCATAGCTGTCAAAGGTCAATTTCCATTTTCCTTTTTTACTTAATTCTCTTTGAGGGAACATATCCATTGTGGACTTGCGTATGTGGGAAGATATCCAAGATTGAACCTTGTATGCAGGAACATATCCAGATTGGATTGTACTTATGAGAATAGTTTGCCAAGTAACTGAACTTAGTTTCATAGTGCTATCTTTTTCCATTTTCTTATCTTGGTTCTAAAAGTCCCAAAAGGAGCAACAGTATTAACGTGAATAAATTTATATACTTCCCATACTGCTGTTTTTGTAGCTTCATCAGCCCACTTTCTCATATGAGGTAAAAATAATTCTTCATCACTTAGTACATCAATCATTTTATTGATTGAAATAACATTTCTGTTTAGCCTATCCTTTAACTCCTCTAAGGATAAATTTGCATAGGTATCTGAAAACCACTGATATAATTCACCAAGCTGATTCCACCTAAACATATCTGATGGTGTCTTTACTGTTAAGCCATTTTTCTCATCGGCTTCCCATTGCAGGAGCAATGTTGTCCAGCCAACTTGATAAGCAAGGTTTTCAGATGGTGTTCTGTCAACTTCGTCAACGCTTTTGTCTTTCAGTGATTCTGGGATATTATTAAATTCAGAAATATACTTTTCAAAACTTTTATTTATCTCAAATTTTAGCTCTTCTTTATCTTTATATGTTCTCATAATACCTCCTGTTATTAATACAAGGTCTAATTGATAATAAT
>DYWT01000037.1 GCA_020742515.1 Sporosarcina psychrophila | reverse complement strand
AGAAGTAGTTTTTCAACATCTATCGTTCCATTTTCAAGTTTTTCTGAAATTACACCTTCATATTCGTATAAGGCAACACTATATAAACTACTAATCCAGTTGACTTCGTTTATATACGCCTTTATAAACGCCTCACTTGCAGCTCTGTCATCCGTCAATGGATTTTTCAAAAGCTTAGCAATCATTTCGGAAGGGTATTCCAAATTTGCCATAATTTCTTCGTACTGTTCCTGCACGTTTCCCCTGTTTATCCTTTCATTGGCAGTTATTTGCATTTGAAGTTTCTTTGTTAACTCCTCAAACTGTTGACGTTCGTCATGCCCGTTCATGTCTCCGTAGAATTCTTGCTCTTCCCTTTTAGGTTCAACGAGCCCTAATGTCTTGAACTTTGTTGCTATTTCATTTTCAAAAGAAGTTTTCAAGCGCGCTAGATACTTTTCATCGGAAGACTTCTTGTATTCGTCGCTTGTCACGACTGAAATTGTAAGCAGGATAATTAGTAAAAGAACACCAGCAATCCATGAAAAAAGAACCTTCTTTGTTATTGATTTCTTTTCAACTCGAACTTCTGTCAAATTTTTAACCGGATCCCGAAAAACCATTTCTTTTCTGAATGAAGAGCGGACTCTCCTATATGATTTATCGAGAAATTCTAGCCTCTTTTCCAAACTCCCACCTTCTAGATTATGGAAGGTGGCAGTGAGTGAACGCCGTACTTCATCCACCGAAATTCCAATAATCACTGCCACTTCTTCGTCACTCATACTATGAAACCGAGAAAGAATGAACACTAACCTCTCTTCCCTTGTTAACTGGACAATCTGATGATGTAGCTGTTCGTCTTCCTCAAAGGCCAAAATGCCACTTGGAAGTGGACTAATCAATTCAGAAAGCGTGCACTTTTCGACCGCTATTTTATATAGCTCAAGTTGGATATTATCTTCATTTACATAAGTTTTTACTACCGTAACTATTTTTCCAAAAGTTGCCTCAGCCACTTTGCCGGATTGCTCTGGAGAATAGCCATACTGAAAAGCAAACCGTTCAATGTCACATGAGTAAATATCCATCCACTCTTCAAATGCTACAAGACTCCCATTATTCACCTTTTCAATCCGACTAGGTTCTTCCATTACGAAGTCACCCCCTTATTCAACTAGCAGCATATCTAAGTCAATATGATCGATTTCCCATACTAAATCATTATTCAAAACCATCTGTGCACCGTTAACATACTCATTTCCGCGGTAAAATCCGATTGAACCTGCCACTTCTTCGATACCATTAAAATTGAGACTATCTAGACTAAAAATATCCATGTCCAATGGCCTCCATTCTTCGGTAAATTCTTCAAGCGTGGCTGAATTTTGTGTTTCACTGTATAGATGCCACATTGTTTCTGGATCTTCTTGATCATTTGCAAAAAAATAGACACCTAAAATAACCAAAGGACTTACCCCCTGTAATACAGATTGGTCAAGTTTCGACGAGAATGAATAGTAAGTATCTCTAACTGTCTTCTCAAAGTAATGATTAGGAAATGACACCATCTCAATATCCGTCTCGGGTTTATTAATTCCATCCTTTTTAGAAGTATCAAGTTCTCCACTTTTAGTAAGTTTCAACGCCCGCTTAAGTTGAAATGGTTGAAAACGATTACGGCTTTCCGATCCAGTCCAGTCTCCCGCCTTCATTTCGTTATTAATCATTTTCATAAAGTAAGCTGAAGGTGACTCCTCTTCAGCAGATTCTATTCTTTTCCAAGCCTTACGAAACTCCTTTTTCACCTTACCATCAGTTCCCAATATACTATCGGGATCCTCCCCTCCTATGATTTCATAAAAGAGTTCGCTATAAGCCCCACCGAGCATGTACGTTTTTTCATCATCCATCGTTGTCGCCATCAAGGTTTTTTCCATATCCAATAAATAATCAACCGAATCATTAAGAGAATGTGATAGGCCCGGATAAGAGACGAAAGGGCCGGATTCCAATAATGTAAAAAAACCACCTAAATCTTTATGAATTGAGGATCGGATTTTAGCACTGAAATCATTACTTCCGTAACTTGGAGATACTATTCCCCATTCATTTATAAAAGTTGGGTAGATGTTTTGTTTAATCATTCCATCCAATGCTTTTTGCAAGTCTTCAGGATAGGTATCTTTTTTCTCCATAAACTTCTCGAGAGATCTGCCTTCACTACCGATTGCATCCGTGATAACTTGTTCATGTTTTATAAATATCATGTAATACGCTTGTTGGATTATGTCATACTGTTTCAAATAGTCCTTTATGAATTCCTCGCTTTTCACCTTATCGTTCGCATGTGAATTTTTAACTAGTTGCTCAGCCATTTCAGATGGTAACTCAACTGTTTTTATTATTTCTTTGTACTCCTCATTAATCTTCTTTTTATTCAGTGCTCCCGTTTCAGCAATAACGCGTTCGTATCTGCTCGTCATCGCCTCGAATTCTTCACGTGCTTGGTCATCGAACATATTATGACCCAATACGACCCTATCTTTTTCAGTTAATTTCGTCAGACCCAATTTGATATAACGGCTATCAATTTCCTTCTCAAACGTAGCTTTCAGCCTTTCAATATATCTTTCTGCTGAAGCTTTTTTATACTCTTCCCCTGTAACAACCGGGGCTGCTACAAGCAAGAGAAGAGCGAGTACCCCCGCAATCCAGGATATTATGGCCTTCTTTGATAGCGTTTGTTTCAATTTCCCTGTCGCCTGTATCTCCTTTTGCGGTTTTGCCAAAACCTGCTCTTTTCTGAATGAAGACGTTATTCGCCCATATGACTTATAAAGGAATTCCAGCTTCTTATCTAGTTGCGCAACTTCTAAGTTATGGGACGCTTCAATAATCGCTCGTTCCACGATTTCCACAGAAGTATCTGTAATTGCTGCAATCTCAAAATCAGTCAGTTTATGAAACCTCGATAGTATAAAAGGTACTTTAATCGCAGTTCCAAGTTGGGCAATCTGGTCACGTAATTCCTGATCCTCCTCGAAAGGGAATATCATTTCATTCGTTCGATCAGCTTGTTGAACATGTTTAACACTAGTTAATGCAATTTTATATAGTGCACAAATAAGCGATTCTTCATTGTTAAGGGAATCCAGCTGATTATGTAAATTTCTAAACGTTTCCTCCGCTACTTCGCCCGCCTGTTTTACCGAACAGCCATATTGCACAGCGAAACATTCAATGTCTACAGAATAGATGTCCATCCATTTTTCAAAAGCCTCAATCTCCCCAGCCCTTACCTTTTGAATCAAATCAAATTCTTCCATATGCAATCCTCACTTTCGATACAGCTTACTAATTATTTTAACTATACCAAAGATTGATAGGATTCCAGACTTTTCCTTACAATTAAATAGGCTGTCACAATGAATCGTGACAGCCTTAGTTACTATAATTTATATCATCAGCTCTCCATACGCGCTTTTATCTCCTTGTTGAGCTTTCGTAATTAATTCGATTTCGTTCATGGTTTCCCCCCGTCCCCTTGTCACTGTAGATGATACGAAGAATTGTCGTAATTTGTTTTAAAATACCATGGTATTCGTTTTTAGTTAGTGTACAATTAGAAAATCTGTATCCTAATGAAATGAGTGAATATCTTATGAAACAACGTGATCAATGGTCATCAAAAATTGGTTTCGTTCTCGCTGCTGCCGGCAGCGCGATCGGACTCGGTGCAATATGGAAGTTTCCTTATATGGCAGGAACAAACGGCGGAAGCATCTTCCTTCTGCTATTCATCATTTGTACAATTGCAATCGGACTTCCCATTTTACTTGCAGAGTTTGTCATTGGCCGTATGGGGCAGGCCGATGCAGTTACATCACTAAAACGACTGGCCCCAGGGAAAAAATGGCCTTTGATTGGCTGGATTGGGCTTGCAATTTCATTCATCCTGTTGTCATTCTACAGCGTGGTCGGAGGGTGGATTCTTTCCTACTTAACACGCGCCATTTTCCTCAATCTCGATGCTACAAATCATGGTGATCTTTTCAATACAATCATCGCTAATCCTGTGGAAGTACTGTTTGCCCAAGCCGTTTTCATGGGGTTGACGATTTGGATTGTACAAAGCGGAATCAAGGGTGGAATCGAACGGGCAAGCAGATGGATGATGCCGCTACTGTTCATTTTCTTCATTATCCTTGCTATCCGTTCATTAACATTGGATGGTGCAATGGAAGGCGTTCGCTTCCTATTCGTACCTGATTGGTCACTCTTGACAGGGTCAACGTTCTTAGTTGCACTTGGTCAAGCCTTCTTCTCACTGAGCGTAGGCGTGACTGCAATGATGACCTATGCGTCTTATTTGCCGAAAGAAGAAAAATTAGGGCAATCGGCTATGAATGTCGCGCTCTTAAATATCACCATTTCCATTTTAGCTGGACTTGTCATCTTTCCAGCTGTGTTCGCGCTCGGCCATTCGCCCGCTGAAGGACCGGGACTGATTTTCGTCATTTTACCGGCTATCTTTAGCCAGATTCCGTTTGGTAATGTGTTTATGATTATTTTCTTCATCTTGATGCTGTTCGCGACACTTACTTCATCGATTGCGATGCTTGAAATTGTCGTGTCAACAGGTATCCGCGAGAAACGCGATCGCAGAAAACGCGCTTCATGGGTATTCGGAATACTCATCTTCATCGTTGGTATTCCAAGTGCGCTTTCATTCGGAGTCCTGTCTGATGTAAAAGTATTCGGCGGTTCCATCTTTGATTTCGCTGACACACTGACGAGTAAAATCGGTATGCCACTCGGTGCATTACTCGTTTCGATATTCGCAGGCTATGTATTGACAAAATCGCAAACAGATGACGAGCTGCGCATGCATCCTGTGATGAATAGCCTTTGGAAGTTTCTCGTCAGGTATGCCGCACCTGTTGCTATTATCGTCATTTTCATTGTTTGGATTATCGAACTATATAACGCATCATAAAAGACCCGCAAATCCTATAATTGGATTTGCGGGTCTTTTTACGTAATTAGAAAAGCGCAAGCGCCTATGTAGACCCGAGGGGCTAGGAGCTGGAGCTAGACACTACTCCAGGTTGAAAAACCTATACTTTATCTTTTAAAAAAGCTGTACCCGTAGTCAAATGGGGACAGCTTTGCACAATCAGACGATACATTTCGCCTCGTACTTAATCGCCAACAGCTTATAAGAAATTTGCACACAGTTCTCGATTGGAATCCATACAGCATAGGAATGTTCGTAAATTTCCCGAATTCGCTTTGCAAGGTCGGTTGGATGATCAAGATGATGTAAATCCGACACGACATCAGCGATTTCGAGTTCATACGCTTTTGGTCCCACATCAAACGGATCCCATTGTTCAAGAAGTGCGATTGCCTTTTTATTCATTTCTATAGTTTGCACGATGAGTCACCTTATTTTTCTCAATAGTCTAGATTATGATAACATAGTAGAGAAAAAAGGAAAGAGGGGATTTCCGTGGATAACTTTGAACAAGTGATTGAACGGCGTAAATCGCGTTCGGTCAAATGGGATCGAATGGAATTGATTTATGGACTTGAAGATGCATCCGATATTTTACCGATGTGGGTGGCCGATATGGATTTTGCTGCTCCTGAAGTTGTTGTCAATGCGATGAAAGAACGGCTCGATCATCCAGTTTTCGGCTATTCATATATTTGTGAGGGCTGTAAAGATGCGGTGCGCACATGGCTTTCTGAACGTCATGCATGGGAAACAAAGAACGAATGGATGTTATTCCACCACGGGGTTGTACCAGCAATCGCATCGGTCATTGAAACATTTACATCACCAGGAGACGGCATTCTTGTCACTTCTCCAGTCTACCCGCCTTTCTTCCAAATTCCTGAACGGCAGGGAAGAAATATTGTTGAGTGTATTATGCAAGAAGAAGACGGCGTGTATTCAATTGATTTTGAAGAATTTGAGAAATGCCTAAAACAAAATGTAAAGCTTTTCATTTTGTGCAACCCGCATAATCCCGGAGGTATCGTCTGGAAAGAAGACGAGCTGAAAGAAATGTTACGCTTATGTACAAAATATGATGTCTTGATTTTATCAGATGAAATCCATGCGGACCTAGTCTTCCCGGGCTATAAGCATATTCCGCTTGCAACGCTTGCCGGCGAAGAAATAGGACGTATTATTACATGTGTTGCCCCAACAAAAACGTTTAACCTCGCGGGTATCCAAGCGGCATTAATGATTGCAACAGATGAAGGTGTACGAGAAAAACTTACTTTGAATGCGTTGTCACACGGGCAGATGGAATTGAGTTCCTTTGCTGCCGCAGCCTTGACTGCCGCTTATAAAGAAGGTGGCCCTTGGCTCGCAGAACTGTTAGATACGATTACGGGCAATATGGATTACGCAATTCAAGAACTGACATCGGCGATTCCTGCTTTAAAAATCGCGAAGCCGCATGGTACATACCTTCTCTGGATTGACTACCGCGGCACTGGGCTGACTGAAGAAGAAATGATGGACAGGCTTTTGAATAAAGGGAAACTTGCACTTGAACCAGGAACGAAATACGGTGAAGTGGGACGAGGCTTCCTTCGCATGAATGTCGCTACACCGCTTTCGGTTGTCAAAGATGGCGTCAACCGTTTTATCACCGCGATGAGTGATAAATAATCTCCAAAGAAAAACAGCATCCTCAATCACGAGGATGCTGTTTTTCTTTTTCTTCGCCGCGTTCACGCAAGATGCGTGCTTCAAGTTCTTTCGTTTCTAATTCTTGTTTCTTCGAATTGTTTCGAATCCACCTAAATGTGAATACTAAAAGAATCATGAAAAAAACAAAGGAAAACACAGCTGGTATATATTCTGATTTATCTTCCGGAAAGTAAAGGAACGGCATTAATAGAACGTTCACTTACCCACTTCCTCACATTGTTAATTTCACAGAATTGAGATTACTTTTGAAGAATCTCGATTGATTCGATGGAAATATCTTCAACGGGCTTATCTTGACGGCCTTTTTTCACTTTTGCAATTTTGTCAACAACATCCATGCCTTCGATAACTTGACCGAATACTGTATGTTTTTGATCTAGGTGAGGTGTTCCACCCTTTTCCACATACGCTTCAGCGATTTCTTCTGGCCATCCGCCTTTTTTCATCTGATCGGCTGAACCTGGAACCTCTGATGCGTGAACGATGAAGAATTGGCTGCCGTTCGTACCAGGACCTGCGTTCGCCATCGAAAGAGCTCCTTTTAAGTTGAACAGTTCCATTGAGAATTCATCCTCAAATGTTTCACCATATATACTTGCTCCGCCCATACCTGTTCCTGTCGGGTCGCCGCCTTGGATCATGAAATCTTCAATAACGCGGTGAAAAATAATGCCATCGTAATAGCCGTTTTCCGCATGCGTCAAGAAATTTTCAACTGTTTTTGGTGCCTGTTCAGGGAAAAGCTTGATTTTAATTGGCCCCATTGTTGTGTTCATAACTACAAGTGCTTCGTTTGCTGCTACTTCATTCGATAATTGTGGATACATTGTTGTTGCCTCCTTTGAGTTCTTTGAGATAATTCCCCAAGTGATAAGTAAGACTATACAAATGACTGCAAGTGTGAAGAATATCACTTTTTTCATTAACATTCACCCTGAATTAGTCTATCATATCGAATCAGCTATTTCGACGAATAAGCATGATACTTCCTTCGTGTACCGAACTGTTTTATACTGTAAGAAGAGCACGATGCGGAAAGAAGGTCTTCATATGGACGTGCAAAAACGGAACTTTATCATCATCTGGATTTCCAACGTCCTCGTTGCGGGGACAATGACAATGATTATGCCCTTCTTATCTCTTTATATCGAGACGTTCGGTGATTATTCCGATGCATATGTTCAAAAATGGTCTGGTCTTATCTTCGGGGCTTCATTCGTCACAGCTTTCATCATGTCCCCGATTTGGGGGCGGGTTGCCGATAAGTATGGTTTCAAGCCAATCCTTCTCATAAATGGCTTCGGTATTGCAACATCCGTTTTCTTGATGGGATTTGTTGACTCCGTCGAGGCATTTTTCCTTCTTCGGCTTTTGAATGGCGTTGTCACAGGCTTCATTCCAACGTCTCTCGCGTTTATTTCTTCCCAGACCGCGAAAAAGGAAGCCGGAAAAATGCTTGGTACGTTACAGATGGGCAGTGTAACGGGGACATTATTCGGCCCTGTATTTGGAGGTTTATTGGCGGATACATTCGGTTTCCAATATACCTTTGTCATTACATCTATCTCCGTGATTGTTGCTGCGATTATCGTCCTCTTCGGGATTAAGGAACAGAAACGGGTAAAAAATCCGAAAGCGATTCAGTATTCCCGAAAAGCGATTATAAGCGGCTTGCTGCATCACCGGCTGATGTTGAATGTCATGATTGTAACAGCACTTATCCAAGTCGGAAACTTCAGTATCCAGCCACTTCTTTCGTTATATGTTTCTCACTTGACGGAAGCGAAAGACGTGGCGTTCCTAGCTGGTATAACATTTAGTGCGGCAGGGGTCGGCAATCTTTTGTTCGCACGCCGCTGGGGTAAGCTCGGTGATGACATCGGCTATGAAAAAGTTCTTTCAATTTTGTTGCTGTTATCATTCGTCTTCATTATCCCTCAAGCTTTTGTGACCCAGCTATGGCAACTTATTTTCTGGCGGCTGCTGTTCGGTATTGCGCTTGGAGGAATGATTCCCATAACGACTGCATTGGTCAGACGTGAAGCACCGATCGATATTCAAGGCGAAGTCATGGGGTATAATACAAGCTTCCGTTTCCTTGGTAATATTATCGGTCCAATGTTCGGAGGAATCGTTAGTGGCTTCATCGGCATTTCGTCCGTCTTCATCGTTACTGGCGTCTTGTTCCTTGTTGGTTTCGCATTTCTCTATTATGCCAAACGAAAACCCGTACAGGATTTCGAGGATTTTCTCGCAGCCGAAGAAGAACGGACACATACGTAAGAAAAGCACAAGGCGCCCGCTAGACGCGACAGGCATAAGTCGATCCAGCTTGTGGCGCTCTTTGCCACATAGAGCCGGATTGCTTATGACCCGAGCGGCTGGCGCCTGGAGCTAGACAGTAAGAAAAGCGCAAGCGCCTTGGTAGACCCGAAAAGCGCTGGAGGGCCTTAAGAGAAAGGCGCTTTTTGCCTTTAACTTAAGGACTGAAGCGACTCGAGGGGCTAGGCGCTGGAGCTGGACAGTAAGAAAAGCGCAAGGCGCCCGCTAGACGCGACAGGCAGAAGTCGATCCAGCTTGTGCCGCTCTTTGCCACATAGCCGGATTGCTTATGACCCGAGCGGCTGGACAATAAGAAAAGCAAAAGCGCCTGTTCAGGACCAAGAATCACCCGAAGCGCTAAACATTTCAGTCGCTTCATGATGAAAAACCTATACTTTATCTAAAAAAGTGACACACTTCCTTTTTGGGAGTGTGTTATATTTTTTGTAGTCCAAGATTTCTGAACGGAGGTTCGCTGCGTTGAAACAGGTTATCGGTATTTTTATAGCTCTTTTATTTATCCCTGTTCTTATTCTCGTTCAAGGTGCGATTGCTGTTGAATTGAGAAGCGCTGAGTCATTCAAAGGCCAGATGAGTGATTCCATCGAACTGTCCTCTCCGGCAAACAATGTACCTGTGACAATGAAAGATCGCAATGGTCTCATTTTTGCAGAAGAATACATAGAATGGCGTGAACCGCTTCCCCTAGCATCTGTCCCTATATTTGCCCGTCAACTATTTCTAGAAAGTGAGGACACAGGCTTTTTCGAACACCGGGGATATGACGTGTCTGCCATTGTACGTGCATTTGCGATTAATACTGCGACCGATGATGTTAGACAAGGAGCTTCCACAATTACTCAACAAGTCGTCAGGATGCGCTTTTTGTCGACCGAAAAGACCTACGAACGAAAATTGACAGAACTTTTTTATGCTGCTGAGCTGGAAAAACAGTCAACTAAAGAAGAAATCCTTGAAATGTATGTAAATGAAATGTATTTTGGCAATCATGTATATGGGATCGGTGCAGCCGCAACCTATTATTTCAGCAAACCCTTAAATGAGTTGAATGAAGCTGAACTGGCCTTCATCGCTGCGATTCCAAATAATCCTTCTTTGTATAATCCGTTAAAGCATTTCGACCGAACAAAAAAAAGACAGGAACGCCTCCTAACCATTCTTACAAAAAATAAGGTCATAACTGCTGAACAGGCTGATGAGTTTAAAAATACAGCAATCGAATTAAAGCTTAAGAAGAAAGAAAGTAACTATCCCGCGTACAGTACATATGTCCTCGCTGAGCTTGCTGATCTGATTGCAAAATCTGAAGGTCTGACAGAAAAAATTGCAAATGCGAGGGATACTTCAGAGAAAATAGAACTAGAAAGAAAAGTTAAAGAACGGACTGCTGAAGTATTGGCAGCCGGGCTCGTCATCGAAACAGCTCTCAATCCAAAAAAACAAAAGCTGGATGAGCAAAAGATATCCTCCCTTTTAAAACCGGCAGACGTGGAGGCAGGAGCCGCAGTCATTGACAATGAAACCCGTGAAATCGTTAGTCTCTTCGCTGGCAAAGACTATAAAAAAGCTGATTTTCACAGAGCATTTCAGGCTGTCAGACAACCTGGTTCCGCTATCAAACCTCTCCTTGTCTATGCGCCTTTGTTTGAAAGCGGGCCCTATACAGAGAACACGCCCATTAACAGCGGCAATCTTTGCATCGGCTCGTATTGTCCAACAAATATCGGTGGTTATGTTTACGGAAATGTCACTGTTAAAGAGGCTTTTCGGAAAAGCCATAATACAGCTGCCGTTAGGCTTTTCCAGATGGTTGGAGTGGAAGAGGCATTTAACTATATTGCACCGTTCCATTTCAAATCCATTACGAAGCGCGATATGAACTATGCTGCCGCCCTCGGTGGGTTTTCAAAAGGAATGACGCCAATCGAACTTGCAGGGGCTTATTCCAGTTTCATCGACGGGACGTATTCTAGTGTTCATGCAATCCGTGCAGTGAAGGATAGGGAGGGGAATGTTCTATACGAATGGCCCGTTGAAAAGAGCGAAGTCTGGTCCCCCACTACAGTCGCTCAGATCCGTACCATGATGTCGGATGTCGTATTGAACGGGACTGGCCGAGGTATCTCTTATACCACAGCATATACAGGTGCGAAAACGGGCACGACGGATCATTATAAAGATTTATGGGTTGGCGGGTTAAACGACAACTATACAACAGCCGTCTGGGTTGGCTATGATAGGCCGAAATCTCTAAAAGCTCTGAGTGATCAGAAACTCCATTTACGGATATTTTCCACTCTGCTCCAGGACTAACCATTCAATCGAAAGGTTAGTCCGTTTTATTGCCAATGAACGGCAAACTTGCGATTACTCCGTTATAAAGTTTTAATAAAATATAGATGATTGTGGAGACAAGTACTGCCCAAACTGTAATTTCAAAAACAAGAAGACCTATCGTGCTAACAATGGTCATGAATTTACTCAATTTAAAAACGACATATACGAAGTAGATGAACGTTGTCAGTAAAAATATAGCCGCTAATAGTTTAACTGAACTGATGCCCCCTGCTGATGCAAGAGCGCCAAAAAAATAGATGACGTTACCTCCGCGGGCCTCACTATACGATTTACCTTCCACATCCTTAGAAAAGAATAACATCGCGGTTTCGTGGATCGTTTCCGCAATCAATTTTAAAGCTGAAAAAACCATGAAAAATAGCAGTGCATAGATGACAAGCAGAAAAACACGTAATTGGATGTCTGTTAAAAACTCCCGCATTCCTGCATACAAACCAATTCCCTTGAACAATTCTACCGACATACTTACAGTGTAGACTCCAAACGTCAAACTGAATAGAACGATTGTTACGAATGGCAGATAACCGTATATATATGGATTTTTCATTTCACACCTCAAGCTTCTAAATAGTTCTTCGTTTCTATGATATAAGAAGAGAGTCTGATTAAGCAACCAAGCCTGGAAGGACTGAATGGTTACTATTTTCCAATTAGACAATTTTCATAAGCTATGATATAGTTGTTTCAATCAAATAATTGAACGTACTTGGAGGAGTCTGTCACAAGGGGGTATCTATGCCCTTTCGTGATGGACTTTTTTTATTTTTTGATTAAAACTATGAGAGGAAGGCAAGCTAAGCTGATAGTGACAATTTTTTAATTTGCCGCGCCAGCGCTGAAAACTAATGTGTGAATGGAAGACAACCATCGGCTATTGGGCCCCTTTAGCATAAGTATCGCGTTTACACATAAAATGGTTCATTTATTAGGAAGGAGGATTTTCTTGGAATTCGTGTTATTGATTTTTCTACCAATTGTGGTTGCCCTTTTCGTTCCGCTCCTTTTCAGGAAACTGAAAGCCATACATACTGGGTGGTTCGTCTTATTAGTACCTATCGCCCTATTCATTTATTACACCGGATTCATCACGACGACAATGGACGGTGGACATGCACTATCAGAGTTGCAGTGGATTCCGTCTCTCGGCATTTCATTTGTTTCCTATATTGATGGACTTAGTCTGTTATTTACATTACTAATAACAGGGATTGGTGCATTAGTTGTACTGTACTCTATCTTCTATCTCGATAAAAATCGTGAGAAACTAAATAACTTCTACGTCTATCTACTTATTTTCATGAGCGCGATGCTTGGAGTCGTGCAGTCAGACAATGTTATTTCCCTCTACTTGTTCTGGGAATTAACGTCCATTTCCTCATTCTTGCTTATCGGCTATTGGAATACGCGTGACGGTTCACGATTTGGTGCATTGAAATCGATGATGATCACCGTATTTGGCGGGCTGATGATGCTTGGAGGATTCATTCTGTTAGGCATTATGGGAGATACGTTTTCTATCCGTGAACTTATCGCCAATGCTCCAACTTTTATAGGGCATGAATTCTTTACGCTGGCGCTCGTTCTCGTGTTGCTTGGTGCATTTACGAAATCAGCACAGTTCCCGTTCCATATTTGGCTTCCGGATGCAATGGAAGCGCCTACACCAGTCAGTGCCTATCTACACTCAGCAACAATGGTTAAAGCTGGTCTCTACCTTGTTGCTCGGTTCACGCCTATTTTTGCCGTTTCTGAAGTATGGATCTGGCTCGTTACAGGGATTGGACTTTTGACACTGTTCTGGGGCTCGATTTTCGCAGTGAAACAAACCGATTTAAAAGCGATTCTTGCTTTTTCAACAGTCAGCCAGTTAGGACTCATCATGTCCCTACTTGGTGCAGGTGCGCTTGCGTATCACTCCGATGATCCGATTTTTAAATTCGCGACATTCGCAGCAATCTTTCATTTGATTAACCACGCGACCTTTAAAGGTAGTTTGTTCATGATTGCGGGTATTGTCGATCATGAAACCGGTACTCGGGATATCCGGAAACTCGGCGGGTTAATGAGTATTATGCCAGTCAGCTTCACGGTCGCATTCATCGGATCGATGTCGATGGCAGGCCTGCCGCCATTCAACGGCTTCCTGAGTAAGGAAATGTTCCTTCAATCGATGTTGGCAATTCGCCATTTTGAACTGTTCAACTTTGCGACATGGGGAATCGTCTTCCCTGTTATCGCTTGGATTGCCAGTGTATTCACATTCGTCTATAGCTTTTACTTTGTATTCAAGACATTCGCAGGTCAACGAAAAAGCGAACCACTACCGCATAAACCGCATGAAGCACCTATCGGGATGCTTGTATCTCCCGTTATTCTCGCGGCGTTAGTAGTTGGCATCTTCTTCATCCCGAATCTGATTGGGAAATGGTTTGTGAAACCCGCTGTGATGGCTGTCCAACCTGGTTTGTACAGTCATCCTTCGGAAGTCGCTGTTCACGTAATGGCTTGGCATGGCTTTGACGCTCCGGAATTGTGGATGACGGTTTCACTTGTCGGAGTCGGGATTGTCTTATTCCTAACAATGGCAAGATGGCAAAAACTATATGACATCCAGCCGGAATACTTGTCGTTGAATGCTCTGTATGATTCAGCCATGTTATTTAGTGAAGGCGGAATGAACCGTATTTCCCGCTTCTATATGACAGGTTTAATCCGCACATATTTAATGTATATGTTTGCATTTATTGCTTCAATTACAGCTGCGACGCTATTCATTAAAGAAGCTTTCGTTGTCGATATGGAAAGTTTTGCACCGGTAAACTTATACGGTGTCCTGACCGCTATCGTTCTGGTTATCGCAGTTTGTATGGTTCTGCTTGCCAAGACAAGACTGTCTGCAATTATCGCACTTGGTGGCGTTGGGTATTCGGTTGCTTTGTTCTTCGTTATTTTCAAGGCACCCGATTTGGCACTTACACAGCTCGTCATTGAAACGATATCAGTTGCCTTGTTCTTGTTAGCCTTTAAGCATTTGCCGTCGCTTAGTAATCACGGCCAAACAAAGCGCAATAAGCTTGGGAATCTGATTATCGCGGCCGGAGTCGGAATCACGGTCACACTCGTTGCATTATCTGCCCATTCACAAAAACTGATTCCATCTATATCGCAGTATTACAAAGATACAGTTGCAACAGAAGCGGGCGGCGGTAATATCGTCAACGTCATTCTCGTAGATTACCGCGGATTTGATACATTGTTTGAAATTGCAGTTCTATCAATCGCTGGAATCGCAGTACTTGCTATGATTCGTCTGAAGTTGTCAAGAAAGGGGGAGAATACGGATGAAAACAAATGATGTCATCTTACAAACGACAACAAAGATCGTATTCTTCATTATTTTCCTTTTTTCAATCCATATTTTCTTTGCAGGACACTATACACCCGGAGGCGGATTTGTTGGTGGGCTGCTTACAACTGGAGCAATTGTTCTTCTCCTGCTCGCCTTCGATTTAAAAACGGTGCAACAAGCTTTGCCTTTCAACTTTACAATTGTGACAGGTATCGGCTTATTGCTTTCACTAGGAACAGCTGCAGGCTCAATCTTTTTTAACGTTCCGTTCTTCACACACGCTTTCGATGATTTTACGTTGCCGTTGTTCGGAACAACTTCCCTTCATACAGCGATGATTTTTGATGCGGGTGTCTACCTTGTCGTCGTAGGTGCAGCTGTTACGATGATTCAAACGATTGGAGGGGATGCCTAATGGAATTTGTAATGGCTATCGTCATCGGAATCCTTTTCATGGCAGCTGTCTATTTGATACTATCCAGAAGCCTCCTGAAAATCATACTCGGGACTGGCTTGTTGAGTCATGGTGTTCATTTGCTCGTCCTTACGATGGGCGGTCTAAGTGGTGCATCTCCACCGGTCTTAGCGGAAGGGGTAACTGACTATGCAGATCCCTTGCCGCAGGCTTTAATTTTAACGGCGATTGTAATTAGCTTCGGTGTTACTGCATTCATCCTAGTTTTAGCCTACCGTACGTATGCTGAACATCAGACTGATGACATGAACCTCATGAAAGGAAATGACGAACATGATTAATCTGCTTTTATTTCCAATCATATTGCCATTCCTTTTCGCTATTCTCCTTCTGTTCTTCAAGGAGAATATCAAGGTACAGCGATCATTGACTTGTATCGGGCTGCTAATCAGCCTGGTTGCCGCACTTTTCCTAGTTGCAAAAGTAAAAGCAGACGGCGTTCAGGCACTTACACTCGGGAGTTGGCCGGCTCCGTTCGGAATTTCTATGGTTTCCGATATGTTGTCTGCATTACTTGTAACAACAACAATCCTGATCACACTCTTTGTTGTGCTATACAGTTTCACCGCAATTGGCGAAGAGCGGGAGCGTTACTTTTATTATCCCGCTATCCTATTCATGATTACAGGTATCAATGGCGCATTTACAACAGGTGATATTTTCAATATGTTCGTATTCTTCGAAGTGCTGCTCATCGCCTCCTATCTTTTAATCGTTCTGGGCGGTGAGAAAAGACAGCTTCGCGAATCAATTAAATACATACTCGTCAATGTCATTTCATCTGCATTATTCGTTATCACAGTGGCTTATCTGTACTCCGTTGTCGGCACATTGAATATGGCCGATATTTCAGTGAAAATCGCTGAGATTGGACAGCCGGGCATCATCACGGTGATTGCAATTCTCTTTTTAATCGTGTTTGGTGTAAAAGGATCTCTTTTCCCGCTTTACTTCTGGCTACCGGGATCTTATGCGGCACCACCGGTTCCCGTGCTTGCACTGTTTGGCGCATTGTTGACTAAAGTCGGTATCTACGCAATCATCCGGACGTACACACTGTTTTTTGTTCATGATATCGGGTTTACTCATGGGTTATTATCCGCATTGGCACTGCTCACAATCATTGCCGGTTGTATTGGCGCACTCGCCTATTTCGATTTAAAACAAATCATTATCTATAATATTGTTATTGCTGTAGGTGTCATTTTATTCGGCGCTGCGCAAATGAACGAGTCCGGGGTATCCGGTGCTGTTTTCTATCTGATTCATGACATGCTTATCAAAGGAGCCTTGTTCCTTCTAATCGGCATCATCATTTACGTAACTGGAACCTCTAATTTACGTAAAATGGGTGGATTGATGAAAACGCATGCTCCGTTAGGCTGGATGTATTTAATCGCAGCATTTGGACTGGCAGGTATTCCGCCATTAAGCGGGTTCATTGGAAAGCTTCTTATTGTTAAAGGGGCATTCGAGGCTGGGCATGTCTTTGGGAGTATTGTTATCCTCGCATCGAGCCTTGTCGTTCTATTATCTGTCATCCGTATTTTCATCTATGCATTCTGGGGCGATCCCACTACTGTGGAATTGCCGAAAACAAACCGTCGGACATATCGGAAGATGATGATGCCTGCTGTTGCATTAGTCATTCTATCTGTGCTGTTTGGGGTTGGTACTGAATGGCTCGTTCCATACATGACGGATGCAACTGACGTATTACTACAACCATCCATCTATATTGATGCGGTGTTAAAGGAGTAGATGACGATGGCATTTCAACTATTATTGAACTTTTTCATCGCTCTCGTCTGGATGTTCATGAGCACCTCATTCACCGCTTCGACATTCATCATCGGGTTCTTGATTGGTTTGCTTTTGATTATTATGACGAGACGTTTTTTCCCGGACAGACTTTATATCTGGAGACTGTGGGCGACTTTAAAGTTAGCACTCCTCTTCTTCAAAGAGCTGACTTTGTCTAATATTTCTGTACTCCAAGTCGTCTTACGGCCAAAGATGGATATTCAACCGATGATTTTCGCCTTGCCGACTGACCTTGAACATGACTGGGAGATTACATTGTTATCAAGTCTGATCACATTGACTCCAGGAACAATCGTTCTAAACGTCTCAGACGATCAAAAGACGCTCTATATACACGCCATTGACGTCGATGATGTTGAGGATGCAATCGATTCCATTAAAAATTCATTTGAAAAAGCGATTAAGGAGGTGAGCCGCGCATGATGACATTCATTTGGATTTGTCTCATTCTTGTCATCCTATCAATTGTCGGTCTTTTGTATCGTGTATACCGCGGTCCTTCTATTCCAGATCGTCTCGTTGCACTGGATGCAATCGGCGTCATGCTCATTTCGGCAATCGCACTCTTATCGATTTTATTCGATACCGGATATTTCATGGAAGTTATCTTGCTAATTGCGATTATGTCATTCATCGGAACCGTATCATTCTCCAAATTCATTGAGAAAGGAGAGATAATTGAGCGTGATCGTACTAGCTAATATCCTCATTGTCTTTACAATCGTCGTTGGCATAGTTTTCACCATCGTGACAGTCATTGGTGTTATTCGTTTACCGGACGTGTATACGAGGGCGCATGCTGCTTCTAAGAGTGCGACGCTCGGTGTGCTCAGTATTCTGTTAGGCGTGTTTTTTCACTTTTGGTTGAAAGAAGGACATTTCAGTATACAACTCCTTCTTGCAATTGCATTTCTGTTTATTACCTCTCCGATTGGTGGACATCTAATGAGCCGTGCAGCTTATATTTCAGGTGTAAAGCCGACAAAGCTTACTGTCGGGGATGATCTTGCTGAAGTTGTAAAACAAGCAAAATTGAAGAATTCTTCAACACATCAGAAAGAAGACTAAGAAAAGCGCTGGAATCTAGTCAACGACCTAAGTTGAATCGCTTATCTTTAAAAAAATACCTGCCAGCCGAAAACTCGGTTGACAGGTATTTTTTACTTTTTAGTAAGGCCCGTAATAGCCGTATGGTTGATACGGATATACAGGGTACTGATATGGATATGGGTACGGTGGGTATTGATAAGACTGATATCCGCCATATCCGCCCCCTGGGAATAATGCACTACCTAATAAACTGCCTGCAAATCCCCCGATAAAAGGACCTCCAAATTCACCAAAACCAAAACCGCGACCGAAGCCGCCGTGACCATAACCGCGGCCACGACCGCCGCCACCGTGAAAACCTCTAGGCATAATCATTCCCCTTTCCCACTTATCCTATTCAAATCAATCTGCAGGAAGGGGGTCAATTGCCTATCAACCTTCTATATCAGTATCCGCCATTCGCTCAATAAATGTCGCCAGGGTACGTACCATGACACCAGTCGCGCCTTTTGGCCCTAAATCATGTGCTGCCGAGGCATCTGATGTCCCTGCAATATCAAGGTGTATCCAAGGTGTATCCCCTGCAAACTCACCCACAAATCCCCCACCAAAAATCATATGGCCGTCTCTGCCAGGGGAATTATTCAAGTCTGCCACTTCACTTTTACGAAGTCTTTTCTTGTCATTTTCCGTCAATGGAAGCCTCCAAACGAACTCTCCCGTTTCCATAGATGCTTGCATGAACTCTTCAAAGAATCCTTCGTCATTTGTAAGTGCCCCTGTCTTATCCATTCCAAGCGCTACAATGACACCGCCAGTTAAGGTCGCAACGTCAATCAGACTGTCTGCACCAGCCTGTTTGGCATATGTAACTGCATCTGCTAGAACGAGACGCCCTTCTGCATCTGTATTTAGCACTTCAATTGTTTTGCCGCTTAGAGATGTGATAACATCGTCCGGCTTGAAAGCATCCCCCGAAACCATGTTGTCTGTCGATGCGATGACCGCGATAACATTTTTTGCAGGGCGTAACTCGCCAATAATCGTCATCGCGCCTAGAACAGCAGCTGCACCGCCCATATCACCTTTCATACCAACCATTCCGTCTTTCGTTTTCAACGAATAACCACCGGTATCATATGTTATTCCCTTTCCGACAAGGCCGACAACATCTTCCCATTTTTCCGTTGCCATGTATTTCATGACAATTAACTTAGGCTCCTCCACTGAACCTTTGTTTACTGCCAGAATGGCACCCATGCCGAGTTCTTCCATCTCTTTTTTGCCAAGCACATCAATTTCAAAGTCATATTTTTCGGCTACATCGCGCGCGTATTCCGCCATTTTAGTCGCCGTTAAAATATTTGGCGGCATATTGACAAGCGTACGGGCTTCATTGACCGCATGCGCATGCACGGTTCCTACCTCGAATGCTGCTTTTAGTGCATCTTCATCTGCTGTTGACAAAAATGACAATGATTCTAATGCAACATCGCGTTCATTTGAATCAGTACGGTATCCTTCGAACTTATACATTCCAAGCCCAATTCCTTCCGACGCAGCAAAAACAACATCTTCGCATGTTAGCTTGTCGTTTGTAAATGGAGCTGTCCAAATAGCGGCTGAAGTTGTTTTCGTGCTTGCAAGCGCTTTCCCGATTGCTGCAAATACTTGTCGTAACCGATCTTCAGTCAATTCCTTTTGCAAACCAAGTCCGATGAAAATTACACGTTCGTAGCCACTAATTTCAACTGATGGCATTTTTACAATACTTTTGAATTCAGTTTTAATATCTCCGGATTTAACCCATTCTGTTAAGCGTGGACTGAAAGAACTAAGAAATCCGTCCCACCCTTCCACGTTTTCTGGATGCTCAGGTACACCAATCACGAGGACTTCTGCTTCTACCTTACTAAAGTCTGGATTCATAATTATCGTTTTCATTTAATTACCCCCATTTTTTCTTACACTCTTTAGTATAACCTAAATTTTCTGCCCTTTGTAACGATTCGTTCGGCAACCGTACTATATATGTTGAACAAATGAATATGGCATAGGTGCTTTATAATGGATAGAATCAGAAATCCTGCTAATAACGCTTTGTGGATGGTCTATGTGAGAAAGCACATTTCATTATCTATGATGAGACTTGCAACCTGGAGTGCCATAAATCGAACGAATGTGATCAACGAATGTCCCAATACAGGATGAATGGATTAGATATCCTGCTAATATCGCTTCGGCGCTTTGTGGATGCCTCCCGCGATAAGCCGGAAAGAACACCACTTTCAGTCTTATCGCTCCGGCTACCACGAAGTCGCGCCTTCGCTGGATGGTCGATGTGAGAGAGCGCATTTCATTAGCTGTGATGAAATCTGCAATCTGGAGTGTGTCTTTCTTGAATATACGTAGTATCAACTAGTACTCACATTATAATC
>DYWT01000036.1 GCA_020742515.1 Sporosarcina psychrophila | reverse complement strand
AGTAAATAATTAATTAATTAATTAATTAATCATAGGTTTCCTTAGGGTGGCATTAAAGGATAATACTGAGAAGTCAGAATGCTGAAAAGTATCGCTTGAAAGATTTTTTTGCTAGACTAAAACTATCCGAATTTATCAACTAAATTAAACTTTTATTTACTAACGGAGCATACTGGTTAAAGAAATCATTGAGGGGTGAGGGGAATTATGGGTTCAAGAATAATGCACTTGGTTATCGCTAATAGAATAGCAGAACAGCTGTCAATTGAAGATAAAACAACATTTTTACTGGGAGGTATTGCTCCAGACGCAGTTTCACCTAAAGACTTATCACATTTCTTTAAAGGTGAAGAACAGGACTATTCTAGAAGTATTGACTATAAAGGATTTCTAGATAAATATAGTTCGCTAGCAGAAAGTCATTATATTTTAGGATATTTTACACATTTAATCGCGGATGATATATGGCTAAAGGGTTTTTATTTACCTTGGTTGAAAAACAGAATGGAAGTTGATAAAGAAATATTAGATTTATACCATAACGATTTCCGATTACTAAATGGAAAGTTATTAGATTACTATGGTTTTAAAGATGAATTTAAAGAAATGCTATGTGATACTCCGGCAATCCTGAATTTACAGGAGGTAAAGTCCAAAGATGTCGAAGAATTCATTCCTTATGTAGTAGGGGATATGGAGTACGGTAAGGAAGTCATAAATGAAAAACTACATGTATTTACGTTTAATCAAATAATTGGTTATATAGAGACATCAGTTGATAAGGGATTAATGAGTATAAAACCTATTCTTACATAATCTACTCTTATACAAAAACGAATGTATCTCATTTTAAAAAACAGAACCTTTCATGTATTCTATTTCGTCAGATGAATGCTATAATTACTCAGAAGAAATAGAATTGCTTTTATTACTATTCAGGGGGTCAACAATGATTAAATTTCCAAAACCGAAAGTTGAACAATTTTTTCGTACGTATACCATTACAAACTTTGCAGTGAGTAACGATGAAAAGCGGTTAGTGTTTAACGCCAATTTAAATGGCAAAATGAATTTATGGGCGATGGATTTACCTGACACGTACCCGTACCTCTTTGCTCATCAAGATGAATCATGCAATTTCATTAAATTCGACCCAGAGAATCGGTATGTGCTAGCGGGATATGATAAGGATGGAGATGAGAATTATCAAATCTATGCGATACCGAGCGAAGGTGGTTTACCGCAGCCGACTATTACAGGAGAGGCATCAGAAAAGTATTATTTTAGCCATTTAAGTGATGATGGAAAACGTGTGTACTATGAAACTTCTGAAGAGAATCCTTCCTTTTTAAATACACGAGTTCGAAATTTACAGAATGGACAAGATACGTTGCTAAATGTCGGAGAAGTGTCAACTACTGAACTAGCGGCAGTATCCGAGAATGAAAAAGCATTTGTCTATTTACGATCATTTGCCAATACGTATGTCGTTGGCTTTGTGAAGGTAGGAGAAGAGACCTTCAACATCACTCCAGATCCCGAGAAGGTTCACGTAGCATTCGAACCGATTTTTACTGATAATGAAACCATTTACTTTGTAACGGATTATGACAGCGATGAAACGTATTTGGCAAAGTTTGAGTTGAATTCAAAAACGTTTACAAAAGTCCTCTCCTTTGATGGGGAGAGCATACAATCGCTTAAATGGGACAAGGATAACAATGCGTTCTATCTTATCACTGCCAAAGGCGTTACAGATGTCTTATATAGATATGATATTGCTAATTCAACAACTGAAAAAAAATCCTTGCCAGTTGATATTATCGAACAACTTCAAGTGGCGAAATCTGGTGCGCTTTATATTTTAGGACGAAGTGCTACCGTTCCGCATAATGTCTATCAATCATCCGAAGGGGAAGAGTGGAAGCAACTGACGAATAACCGGGTTCTTGGGTTAAATCAGAAGGATATGGTAGAGCCCGATATTGTTTCCTACACCACATTTGATGGAATGGAAATCGAGGCTTTATTATTTAAAGCGAAGCCAGAAAATGATAATGGCTATACAATTTTTTGGCCACATGGTGGTCCGCAAGCAGCTGAGCGTAAAATGTTCCGTTCTATGTTCCAATGCTTCATTAATAGAGGTTATACGATTTTTGCCCCTAACTTCCGCGGAAGTACAGGTTATGGATCAGCCTTCACAAAGTTAGTTGAACAAGATTGGGGTGAAGGACCTCGACTCGATTGTGTTGCGGGAATTGAATGGTTGTTCGAGAATGAATTTACAGATCGAGAGAAGCTGTTCCTTGTTGGCGGTAGCTATGGAGGTTACATGGCACTTTTATTACACGGTCGACACCCGGATTATTTCAGAGCGGTTGTTGATATTTTTGGACCATCTGATTTGTTCACCTTCATCAACTCTGTTCCTCCTCATTGGAAGCCAATCATGGAACGGTGGTTAGGAGATCCTGAGCGGGATAAAGAGCGTTTTATCAAAGACTCGCCAGTCACATACTTAGACAGCATGGTAAAGCCAATGCTCGTTATTCAAGGGGCTAAAGATCCACGAGTTGTCAAAGAGGAGTCCGACCAAATCGTGGCGAAATTGAAAGAAAAGGGCCGTGATGTCGAGTACCTCGTTTTAGAAGATGAAGGACACGGATTCTCGAAAAAAGAGAATGAAATTAAAGTATATAGTTTGATGTTGGCGTTTTTGGAAAAACATCAGGCATAGATTTTTAATTCAATACTGCTAGCCACTTTAAGAGAAAAGAAAATCAATCTTCTAGCGGTTATTAGTTAATTGGTATGGACGAAATGTTTACTAGGGACAGTTTCTGTCGGGTCCCGGATACTTGTTTTTGTGAAGTTAAGGGTGGGATTATTACTTGTTGAAATGGCGAAGGAAAGAAAGTAGAAAGAAGAATAATGAACGCTATACAATCGGTGATTTCTTCATGGATTTATTACTCTGGATACCGGAATTATTATTCCTTCCGTTTCGTTTGTTGTTTATTGGTGTAAGAACTATTTTTCGATTCATTGACAACTTTTAAAGGAAGAATAATTTCTTCACTTATATATTATACGTTCTTTACAGAATTCTCCGAAAGAGAAAGCTCATTAGCTGCGATTATTAATGACCGTTTTACAGCTTTAAAACTATAGGGGAATTTAAAAGTTAGAGGAGTGTATATATCCCTTTTGGACATACTACAATTTGAACTGAATAATTGAAGTAATGTCTAAATGGAGGTGAAAGAAATGGCGAAAGAAAAAAATAGTAATAACAATAACGATAAAGGAAAAAAAGCCACAAGTGTAACGCCTCAAGGTTATGGAGATACGGAATTCGCTGAAGAGCCTAAAAGTAAACTAGAAGAAGCAGCTAAAAAGAAAAACACAAAATAGTTTTCAAGTGCGCTTTGAAGATAGAAAATGCCCCGTCTCGAGAAAAGAGACGGGGCATTTTCTATCTTCACTATAAACCACAATCAAAGTTTCAAGGAACTTGTATTTCTTTTCGTTGGTATTTACTTTTCCGTATCAAATAAATAACAATCAATAAAATAAACCAAACAGGTGTTACGAACAAGGCAACACGAGTATCTTCGACAAGTGCTAGCACGATAAGAACGAATGCCAAGAAAGCAAGAATTAGATAGTTGGAAAATGGGTGAAGCGGCATTTTAAATTTGTTCGCTTTCGCAAGTTCTGGTCTAGTTTTGCGGTATTTCAAATGGCAAATGACTGTGATTCCCCAAATATAAATGAAACACACCGTAGAAATACTTGTGATCAGTGTAAAAACACCTTCAGGCATTATATAGTTCAAGACAACGGCAATTAGTATGATGATAGTTGAAAAGAACAATGCATTGGAAGGGACTTTATGGGAAGTTAGTTTTGTAAATGGTGCAGGTGCATTATTATCTTTAGCTAGTGAGTAAATCATCCGGCTTGTACTGAAGACGGCACTGTTACATGCCGAAGCTGCGGATGTCAGGACAACGAAATTGACGATTCCGGCAGCTGCAGCGATACCAACTGCAACGAAAACCTGGACAAATGGACTTTCCATTGGATTGATAGCATCCCACGGATAAATACTCATAATGACAATCAGTGCGCCGATATAGAATATTAAAATTCGAATAGGGATATTATTAATTGCTTTTGGAATAACCTTTTCTGGATTTTCCGTTTCCCCTGCTGTTAATCCTACGAGTTCAATGCCGGCAAATGCAAATACAACCATCTGGAACGAAAGGATAAATCCATGAATGCCGTTAGGGAACATGCCGCCGTGACTCCATAGATTCGAGAAGCTTGATGGCCCTGAATCAGTGGAAAAACCCTTTATAATCATATAAACACCGATAACAATTAATCCAAGAATCGCAATGATTTTAATCAAGGCGAACCAGAATTCCATCTCACCAAAAAGTTTTACGGTTGCAAGATTCATAATTAGCAAAATAACAAGTGCAATTAAGCCTGGCATCCACTGTGGCACATCAGGAAACCAAAACTGGGTATAGAGACCAACTGCAGTTAAGTCAGCCATGGCGATGGAAATCCAGCAAAACCAGTAAGTCCATCCTGTGATAAACGCTGCCATATTCCCCAAGTAGTCTTGAACAAAGTCAACAAAGGAACTATAGTTCAAATTGGAGAGGAGCAGTTCCCCAAGTGCGCGCATGATTAAAAAGCAAACTGCCCCTGTAATCAAATAAGCAAACAAAATTGATGGTCCCGCTAAATGAATCGATTTACCAGCGCCTAGGAATAATCCTGTTCCGATTGCCCCTCCAATGGCGATGAGTTGTACGTGCCTGTTTTTAAGGCCTCTTGATAATTGTTGCTGTTCCTGCATATGTATTTCCCACTCTCTACTGTTCTAGGATGTTTGCATTTTTGCACATTTTGAGTATTTTAAATATCATACAATTGCAAATTAATATCCTAATAAAAGTTTAACA
>DYWT01000035.1 GCA_020742515.1 Sporosarcina psychrophila | reverse complement strand
AAGCCGTGCCCGCGGAAACATACTAACATTAGTAGCACAAACCATGGCCATGGTTTGTGCTACTATTTTTTATGGTAGAAGTGAAGCGAAGTCGTGCGGACGCTGGAATCTTTGAATTCGTATAAGGAAACCGATTCACTTCACATCCTTATTTGAATCAGTTTAGTATGTTGGATCTTCGAGATCGTGTATAAGAAAGTGGAATCGATAAGGGCTTCTGTGAAACATAAGAGGAGGACGTAAGATGAATGATGTAGTTGCATTTGACGTGAGTATGGGAAAAAGTCAACCTATAGCACAGAAGACCTTTCGAAAAAACAGATAATCGTTAGGTCTATTTGTGATACTTAACTTTTCTAGCCGAGAGCCCTCGTATTCCTAACCTTTCTTGATTCCTTTATCTTGTTGCTTGTAGTGGAAGCGTTCGACTCCTGCGGGAATAGCATGAGCCTTGAGACCCCGCAGGGAGCGAAGCGGACGAGGAGGCTCAAGCCATGCCCGCGGAAAGCGAGCGCTGGAACGAAAAGCGATTGCCTTGTGCTATTCCTTATCCCCCACCAATTTCTTTAGAAATTACTTGACTAGAGGTAAGGAAAGCGTCCGCTCGGAAAGGAAATCGACGGGATTGAAGGAAATCGTGCTTTTTCAGCACCCTGGTTAAATAGTAATGCTTTTTTACACTGTAGGAAAAACAAAAAAACAGCCGATAAAAGGCTGTTTTTTCGTATGTACTTTTAGTGGCCAGCGCCTGGTACGTGTATGAACGTTGTGTAGTAGCTGAATCCGACCATAAATATCATCAGATATGCTCCGAATAAGTACATGTACATCCGCTCTGTCAGGTTCAAATATCCAAGTAGCAGGAAGAACCCAGTGTTCGCAACAAAAAGAAGTGCGGCTGGCAGCATGTCTCCTATATAAAACATAACCGCAAATATGCCTGTCCAGAAGCCCATCAACTTGAACATGTTATCCATGTGTGCGTCCCTCCTTAATAAAACATTACAATAAGCTCCCATTCATTATAAAGGATAACGACTGTAGATGTAAACTCCAATCGTTCTTTCATTGTGACAAACACGTGTATAAGGGAGATTTTCTTGAAATATGATATTTATTGTCGAAAAAGGGGTTGAATTTTAAATATCCGCTCTTTCTGCCGATACACAATTCGGTTTTGAAGGAAAGTATTCCAATCTATGTTTGCAAATCGTATACTGTGCTCAAGGGGAGAGTAAATTCCATCTGTCCTAAAAAGAAAGAGGGGTGTTGAACGATTAAGAATGATAATGTCATTGAACAGAAAAGTTTTCAACTTCTTGAAAAAGCGATTAAATACGAAGCAACCGATATTCACCTTGTCCCTATGAAGGAAGGATATGATGTATCATTTAAAAAAGATGCAAGACTGGACCGGTCCGGAACTCTCCCCCCACAGTTGGCGGGCCGTATGATTTCATTTTACAAATTCTTATCCTCACTCGATATCAGCGATAAACGCAAACCCCAGAGCGGTTCTTTTCATAAACAGATGCAAGGAGAAAACTTTTCTTTCCGTGTGTCTACAATCCCATCTATCCAAATGAAAGAAAGCGTTGTTATTAGACTGCAAAGGCATGACCAAATCGTATCAATCGATGATTTGTGTATCGAAAAGGAATGGGCGGATAAGTTACGCAAGGCCGTGTCAGAACCACAAGGACTGGTAATCATGACGGGACCGACCGGATGCGGTAAAACGACCTCAATCTACTCCTTAACAGCGCATTGCGTCAATCAACTTGAGCGGCATGTGATTACATTGGAAGACCCTGTCGAAAACAATCATTCGCATCTGCTTCAGATTCAAGTGAACGAACGGTCAGGGATGACATACTCGGCAGGTCTGAAAGCAATATTGCGCCATTCACCAGATGTCATTATGATTGGAGAAATCAGAGATAGCGAAACCGCAAAAATTGCAGTTCAAGCGGCACTAACTGGACATTTAGTATTAACTTCAGTGCATTCGAAGGATCCTGAGGGTTGTTTTTACAGAATGATGGACTTTGGTATTTCTGCCGAAGAATTAAGGCAAACAGTTGTCTGTATTTCAACGCAACGGCTTATTAGACGAGCTACAGGGAAAAGAGGCGCTGTATTTGAAATCATCCAAGGAGACATGCTTACTCGAATGACGGACTCCATAATGAAGGGAGAAAGGGTAGTCTTCCCTGACGAACTAAAAGTGGAGTCACTTATACGTAAATATAATAGGTCAAGTGTGAAGCGAGATGAATAAGCGCATAAGGAAATTGCCATTTAGCAAAAAAGAAGTCCTGCAAAGTCGACCGGTGTTTCTTGAAAGGCTTTCAGTTTTATTAATGGAAGGCTATACATTTCATGATGCTGTTACTTTATTATTGCCGCATCATATAAAGAATTACAATCCTATGCTAGAAGAGATGGATAATGATTTTAAGAATGGTCTCAGTGTCACCCATATTCTGGCGCGTTTTGGGTTCTCTTCTGGAACGCTTCTACCGATTGCGATTGCGGAAATGGATGGACGAGTTGCGCAGGCTTTGAGCGGCATGGCCTCTCGCATGAGAAAAACAGAAGAAAATAGGAAGAAATTAAAAAACCTCCTTATCTATCCTATTATTCTTTTTATTATAATCGCAGCATTGCTAATTGCTTTTAGAAGATTCTTTTTACCTAATATGGAGGCATTAGCGATTTCTAGAAAAGGCGAAGGAAATGGTTTTGTTTCAATATTACCTTCTTTGGTGACGAAAATACCCGATTTCATTATTAGTGCAGTGTTAGTTTCCGCATTCCTATCAATAATCTGTATTACTATTTACAAAAAACTTGCTCCTGAAACTAAAATTCGTGTAATGATGGCTATCCCTCTCGCGGGAACGCTCTTTTCGCTTATAAAGACCCGAGATTTTTCCAGTGAAATAGGGGGCTTACTACAGTCGGGACTTTCTCTGCAAAATGCTCTTGATGTATTAATTAATCAAGATCTGGATGTGATTTTAAGTGAAATTGCGAAAAAAGTGCGAGAGCAGGTCGTATATGGAGATTCATTTCATACCGCAGTCGGCAGAACAGAAGGTTTGATGATCCAATTATCCGCATTTGCCAAGCATGGTTCGGACAGCGGTTATCTGCCGAAAGAACTTCAAATCTACAGCGAGCATCTTAGTGAAACAATCAATGAGAAATTAACGAAAGCGTTGTCAATGCTGCAACCGGCATTGTTTAGTATCATTGCAATCTGTATTTTAGCTGCTTATCTTGCTTTACTTTTACCTGTTTATGGAATGATGGATAAAATATAAGGGGGAGAAATTAAATGAAATTCATTAACAATGCAAGGGGATTTACGTTAATAGAAATGATGATCGTACTCCTCATCATTTCTGTTCTTATTCTAATTGCAATCCCGAATGTGACAAAACATTCGAAGTCAATTGATGAAAAAGGTTGTAATGCCTATGTGAAAATGGTTCAAGGTCAAGTTGAGGCGTATAAAATGGATGAAAAGCATCTGCCGGCTTCTCTTGCAGAATTGACTGAAAAGGACTACCTTCCTGAAAATGCGCAGTGTCCGGATGGGACACAATTATCAATCGACATGGATGGGAAAGTAGCTAGAGTGGGGGAATCCCTTGGTCCGGGAGTAAACGGTGGAAAAAACTAAGGAAAGCGGTTTCACGTTCCTTGAGCTGATTTTAGTATTAGGAGTTTTATCGATAATGACAGCAATCATTTTACCCATTGGTGATCGTTGGATACAGACTGCTTCTGAGGAAGATGCACTTCAAGCGTTTATAGCAGCTGTTCATAATTTACAGGCTTATTCAATGGCGAACTATGTAGGGACAAGCTTGGAATTCAAAGATTCAGGAAGGGAGTACATTACATCTTATCTAAAGAAAGGGGAAGGGAGAATTGAAATTGTGCGAAATGTTTTTCCAGATGGGATGCGTTTAGTGAGTACCAGCCAAATGAAGGCAGTTGATTTTCATGCAAATGGGGATATCGTAAGAACTGGTACAATGGCGTTATTAACGAGTTCGGGGCTAATCGAGATACGGTTTCAATTCCAGCGGGGGAGGATGATTATTTATGAATGAAGGGGGCTACTCCTGGCCGGAATCGATTCTTACCTTAACAATAGTAATTGTTATCTTTGGAACACTGCTTCCTTTTGCCACAGCGGTGACCTCGAAGTTACAGATGAAGAAGGCGCAGATGTATGCAACAGAAACTGCCCTTCAAGGGGCTATTTATTTT
>DYWT01000034.1 GCA_020742515.1 Sporosarcina psychrophila | reverse complement strand
CCTTTTTTCAATTCGAGTTTTGCACCGTCTACTTCATAAGAAAACTTTTCAATTGAAGATTGATCAATTAGTTTAATGATTTCACGTATTTCTTGAATTTTTAGCATGATCGATTCTCCTGACTCCATTATAATTACGTTCTTTATCTATTTTAGACGTTTTCACTCCATATTGAAATAGATAATGGTTATTTGTCTTTTAAATTGCTGTGAAATATGAAAAACGGCAGTGCCTGGTAGTCCAGAAAATCGCTGTAGTCTAAATATTACCCCGTGCCGAAATTTTATACTCGCTTATCTTTGAACAAAAAAAAGACCCCATTTAGGGCCTTCATTTTCTTTAATTATTCTGGGTCACCGGTAAAACTGACTTGCACATTTTTGGCGTCATCCCAACTCGTCATGACGTAATGGGTGATTTCTTCCGCCATTTTTGACGAATGTCCTTCCGAGGAGAGGACAGTTATTTTCACTTCTCCGGCTTCATTATGGACAAACGCCTCTGGATACCCAAGTGCTTTAATTTGTAATTCCATCAGCGCTTCAGCTGATTCACTTTTCGAGAGTTGTGCCATCTCATCGAACACTTCGTTTTTTTGTTCAGCTGTATAATCCGAAGATGTCATTTTAGTTAACAATTGCTCTTCTTGCTTGCTCCGCTGATTACGGACTTCCATTCTCATTTCTTCAAAAACAAGAGCTTCTGCAAAAACAGGTGTCGTTTTTTCTGGATCGTCCTTGTTCTCTGCCAATTTTATGGACTTCTCCGTATCTTTGAAAATAGTCATACCATCGAACGGCATCGGAGCTTTTTCCTTGATGTAATAGATCGAGATAACTGCGACCAGGCTGAGCAATGTTAAAAACCATACTGTTCTTTTATTCGTTTTCATTAGTGTTCCCCCTTTTATTCATTTCAACGATGACGATTCGGTGTTCTGGCAGCTGGAGGACGGTTGACAAAATGTGAGATAGTTCGTTTTGAATTTTGAAGTCTTCCGCCCCTTCTGCTACGACTAGAATGCCTTGCAACTTACTTCCTTTGGTAGTCGATGCGTTGGACATTGAAAAGTAATCGGATAGCGGATTGGCAGATTCTCCATTTTCATAATGAGGATAGAGTAAAACTTCCCCGATTCCCTCAATTCTCATCAGCGCCTCTTCTAGTGCTACATATTCCCGGCTCTCCTCCTTCTTTCCCTTCTCCCCCCCGATAACGCCAAGACTGGAATTGATGAAAATGATGACCAGGATAACAATAGTGCCGAGGAGGATCGTATGAATTTTTCTTTTCGGTTTCTCCATATCATCACCATTTTCGTTCATTGAGCCGCTTGTACGACCTGTCATCAATGATTCATATTATGCAGTTTCAAGAGAAGCTATGACCAAAAATATTGAAGATTGATTGAATCATCCAAATTCCCATTGCTAGTTTAATAATGGGCAAGAAGTTATCTTCTGTTTCTTTTGGAAATAACAATAAAATCGTTGAAGCTAAAAGGGTAATTAGCAGAACGCCTGTTAAAAAGACTCCATTCCTAACCTCATTTCATCGTAGTAATAAGCTTAACAAGGATAATAGAAAATAGGGCTGTGTAGATAAATGCAAAAGCGATAAGAAATGAAACCGCACATAACACAAATAGTGTTTTCCCGATATCATCCAAAATGCCGGTAACATCTTCATTCGCAAATGGTTCGATCAGTGCTGCAGTCCATCTGTAGAAGAATGCCGTAATTAATGTCTTAAATGAGGGGATAAGCGCTACAGTCCATATTGCAGATATAAGCCATCCCCCCGCAAAAACACTGGCTCCAGATGAATAGCGACCAATCGTCCCCATACTGTCAGTCATAAATGAGCCGATGAGCGGGACGTTTTGGCGTATCAGCTCTTTAATCGGCTCGCTTGCTAAGCCTGTAAGTGCCCAAGACATCGTGCCTCCTACAGTGATAAATATAGAATAGGCTGCAACAACCGCCGAAACCGTACCAAGAAGGGTCGTCCGAATTAAATCCGCCATTTTTGTAAATGGGACAGCGGGAAGAATCCTGGTTACCAGATCTAAAATAAGCGCAGTTGTTAAAAGCGGGATAAGTACCTTCTCTGTTAGAACAATTGCACCGTTAGCAAATAATAGCATCGCTGGCTGAAAGTTCAGCATGCTGAATGCGCCACCTGCAGCAACCATACTGGCCGTCAGTATCGGATAAATAGAAATGAACATCATCGATATAGAGTTTGCAATATCACGAATGAGCGCTAAATGTTCAAGTGCAGGTTGTAAGACAATTGTTACGACAATAAAAATCAGGATCATTCTCGTCCATTTCGCAAACGAAGGAAACAAGAAATCCACCAACAATGCCATAAATGTTGAAATAATAATAATGACAAAGCTTGACAATACGGTTCCGAGTATCGTTTCTATAAAGGAGATCATGAATGCCCCGCCCGTTCATTTTGTAATGAGTGCTGTGAGTAATTCGATTAGTGTTGACGTATGTTGCATCCACAAAGTAAGTATGGCGATTTTCACGGTGAAGTGTGTTACTGATGCAAGTGAACCGTAACCTGCCTCTTCGATATGTTTTGCGATAAGCTCGGACACATAAAAAAGAATGGCACTGCCTATCAACAATTTTGGAAATGGATCCGGCAACGGTTCAAACAATGCCACAAAGTATTTGCCAAACGGCAAGACTATAGTGCTAAGGAGGTGGAGTAGAAAATAGAAAAAAATTGACGTATACAAAAGCGGCTGTAATTTAGGTACGGTAAATGAAATGAGGAGAAGAATAAGGAAGACGACAATTGACTGGACTAAAGTTAACATCAGACCGACATCGACAACCACTGGAAAAACTCCGTGATTTCCGAGAAGAAAACCTTAAGAAAGCGGAGCATTTCTGCAGTGATGTATATATACGCGATAAAAAATAAGAAAAAAGAAAACTCCTTCCTGCCCGTCTGCTCGAAGAAGATATGCAGAAAACCAATGACTAAACCGATACCGGCAACACGAAGCAAATCATTTAATTCCATCCGGTATTCCCCCCATTGCACTATCCTATGTGCGAGGGTCTCTTCATATGAAAAAAACACCTTGCATCCCGATTGGGTAGCAAGGTGTTTTTCGGTTTTACTATATAAGTTAGAAGAAAGAATTAAAATAAAGCTTTCCTTCAATTACACTACGGCGCTTTCAGTCTGATGGCTCCGGCTATTTAGTATCCAGTTACTGACACACAATAGCGCCTGCGCTCAGTTTAATATAACAGATTCAATATTTCAACCTATATTAGCTATGTGATGAAATGAATGGTCTTTCCTTAAGCGCGAGAAACATATTCAGATTCCACTGTGTTGATGATGAGTTTATCACCGATATTGACGAAGAATGGTACTTGGACGACAACGCCCGTTTCCATTTTAGCAGGCTTAGAACCGCCGCTTGCTGTATCGCCTTTGATGCCTGGCTCAGTTTCTGCAACTTCTAGTATAACTGTTACTGGCAGCTCAACACCAAGTACTTCGTCTTTAAATAAGATTACATGAACTTCCATATTCTCTTTCAGGAATTTCAACTCATCTTCAATTTGCTTTTCAGGGAGTTCAATTTGTTCGTATGATTCATTATCCATGAAAACATGATCGTCACCGTTTGCATAAAGATACTGCATACGACGATTATCAATTTGCGCTTTTGCAACTTTCTCTCCGGCACGGAACGTTTTTTCATTGACGTTGCCTGAGCGGAGGTTACGCAGTTTCGAGCGTACGAATGCTGCACCTTTACCTGGTTTCACGTGCTGGAAGTCCATGACGCGCCAAATATCCCCGTCAAATTCGATTGTTAATCCTGTTTTAAAGTCGTTTACTGAAATCAAGATGATTCCTCCAATTGATAATAGATTATAAGATAAGTAGTTCTTTTGTTGAATGTGTCAGACGTTCATTGCTGTCTTGCGTCATGATGATATCGTCTTCGATACGGACGCCGCCGATCCCAGGCAGATAGATGCCAGGCTCAACCGTGACAACCATATTTGGTACAAGCACCATTTCAGAACGGAAAGACAGTGCCGGACCTTCATGCACTTCCAGACCAATACCGTGTCCTGTAGAATGACCGAATGCTTCACCATAGCCTTTTGATTTGATGTAATCGCGTGCAATGGCGTCTGCTTCTATCCCTGTCATACCCGGTTTTATTTCTTTTAAAGCAAGTTCTTGCGCCGCGAGAGTCACTTCGTAAATTTCTTTCAATTTGTCAGAAGGTTCTCCGACAGCGACAGTACGTGTTATGTCTGAAATATAGCCTTTATACAATGCCCCGAAGTCAAGTGTAACCAGGTCACCCGATTCGATTACCTTGTCTGTTGCAACGCCATGTGGAAACGCCCCCCGTAAACCTGACGCTACAATAATTGAAAATGAAGACGAAGTTGCTCCTTGCTTACGCATAGCAAACTCAAGTTCATTTGACACTTCCAGTTCCGTAACGCCTGGTTTGATAAACGTACAAATATGTGTAAAGGCATCATCCGCAATTTTAGCCGCTTTTCTTAAAACAGCCAGTTCGTCTTCTGTTTTTACCATGCGCAATTTCTCAACAAGTCCTGAAACAGGCTTCAGCTCAGCTTCGACCTTATCATTATATAACTCGTAAAGTCCGAATGACATATCATCTTTTTCGAAACCGACTGTTTGAAGCTTCATGTTTTTCACTTGTTCTGCCACTTCTTCAATGATTGTTGTCGTATGTTGAACGATACGGAAACCATTGATTTCCTTTTCTGCCTGTTCAGTATATCGGAAGTCTGTAATGAATACCGCATCGTCAGACGAGATTAGTGCAAGTCCTGCTGTCCCTGTAAATCCTGTCATATAACGACGGTTGTACGGATTTGTTACAAGTAATGCGTCGATACCACGTTCTTTTAACAATTCACGAAGTTTAGTCAATTTCACAGCTTCATACCCCTTTTCTTTGGAGAAGGAAAGCGTGGAAGGCGAGTTCATAACCATCCGTGCCGAACCCTGATAACTGGCCAATACAAACGGGTGCAATTACGGATTTCTGTCTAAACGGTTCACGGCTATGTATGTTCGAAATATGTATTTCGATGACAGGTACACTAACTGACGCGACAGCATCACGCAGGGCGATACTATAATGCGTAAACGCCCCCGGATTAAAAATAATCCCATCCAGACCAAAATCCTCCGCCTCGTGAACCTTATCGATTAAAGCACCTTCCGAGTTAGATTGGAAGAACGCTAGTTCAACACCTTCCAACGAAGCGATCTTGTCTAGATTACGTTCAACGTCCTCCAATGTTTCTGCGCCATAAATACCCGGCTCTCTCTTTCCAAGCCTGTTAAGATTGGGTCCGTTCAGAATCAGTAACTTCATCGCCGCACCATTCCCCTCACCGTTATCTTTCCCATTTTATCATATCGTTCTTTTGTAGCAACTCATTTTATGCTTTCATCTGAAAGTTTCTTCATAAACACAGCCGTCCCGGTAATAAATCTGAAAACAATGGCCATTAAAGCAAAGTACGGAAGTGATATGGATTTAATGGCAGCCAATGGGGTTTTCGGTGAACCTATCGTCCATTCAACCGCAAAAACAACTATGATACCAATGATTAAAGCGGTGATAGATGGGGGTATTGAAGTAGTGAATGAAACGGCAAAATAAACAATAGCAAATAGCAATACTAGTGCTACAAAAAGTAAAGCCCATTTGATTGAAAAATGAGCGGAAGCAAATAACTGCCACTTTTTTGCCCAGCCAACAGGCGACCAGTTAATGAAATTAAATAACTGCAGAAATTTGAGCGCAATTGTCGTGAAAAAAGCGCCAACTAGTGCGGTCCATACTAATGTTTTATTGATCATGAAAATCCCTCCTATATAAAGTGTCGGGAGGTTCAGAACATTTTAAACATCATTGTGGAGAGTAACGTCGTTTTTTAGTATAATGAATTACAGAGTGAAGCTGATATAAAAGAAAGTGTGGGTAAATGTATGGGAAAAGAACAACAACCCCCTGCTTATGGGGGGCAAGCACTCGTCGAGGGCGTTATGTTCGCCGGTAAAAGTCATACGGTCGCAGCGATTAGACGGAAGGATAATACAATCGATTACTTCCATCTCCCAAAAGAAAAAAATAATGTCCGGATGAAACTGAAAAAAATTCCATTTGTTCGCGGTATTATTGCTTTACTCGAATCTGCCGGTATCGGATCGCGGCATTTAACATTTTCGAGCGAACGGTACGATGTAATGCCAGGTGAAGAAATTGAGCAGGAAAAAGAAGAGACATCCAAATTAGCGATGATTCTCGGTGTCGCCGCTGTCGGTGCATTATCCTTACTATTCGGCAAGTTCGTCTTCACACTTATCCCAGTATTTCTCGCACAGGCTTTACAGTTTGCAGCTCCAGGAAAAACAGCGCAAATTCTACTTGAAAGTTTATTTAAACTCCTATTGCTCCTGTCGTATATTTCGCTCATTTCAATGACCCCCCTTATTAAGCGGGTATTCCAGTACCACGGAGCTGAACACAAGGTAATCAACGCATACGAGAATAACTTACCTTTGACAGTAGAAAATGTACAGTTGCAGTCAAGGCTTCATTTTCGTTGCGGAAGCAGTTTCATGCTATTCACGGTAATTGTGGGGATGTTTATTTACTTCCTCGTACCCACTGATCCATTTTGGTTACGCATTGTAAATCGAATTCTTCTCATTCCGGTTGTGCTTGGTATTTCTTTCGAAGTCTTGCAATTAACAAACTCGCTCCGCAATGTTCCTATCCTGAAATATTTGGGCTATCCAGGATTATGGCTTCAGTTATTGACGACGAAAGATCCCGATGACAAGCAAGTCGAAGTCTCAATTGCTTCATTCGAGAGGTTGCTAGAAATTGAAGTACATGGCGTTGAAGCAGTGAAAGCTATATCGAAAAAAGAATCAGAATCAGATACTGTTCCTGTAACTTAAGAAAAGGTTGGTGCTTGCCGATTAGGGCAAGCACCAACCTTTTTTCTATTTCGTTATTTTTTGAATGTCCACTCATCGTTCGCATATTTCTTCCGTTCGATTTCCAAAACAAATTCAAGTTGTGTCTCTGTTAAGTCAAAAGGCTCGAGTTTCATATCAAGCGCTTCTTCAAATCCTTTCGAAAACGCTTCAACACATTCACTGACCGACACCGGACGGTTGGCCAATCTATCAATTGCTACTGCTTTTTCAGGTAAGCTGATACGCATCTGTTCACGCTGCTCTTCCGATTTAAATTTAAAAAGAGAAACAAGCTTATTTTCATCCAGACTTAAAAGTATCGCGCCATGCTGCAAAATGACACCTTTCTGTCTTGTCTGCGCACTGCCCGCAACTTTCTTTCCCTCGACAACCAGTTCATACCAACTCGGTGTGTCAAAACAGACTGCACTCTTCGGCTTTTTCAAATCAGCGCTCTGTTGTGCTGTTTGCGGTACCGAAAATGTCGCGTCTAGTCCGAGATTACGGAAACCTTCGAGCAAACCGCTAGAAATGACACGATAGGCTTCTGTCACCGTTTCTGGCATATCTGGATAACTTTCGCTGACAATCACGCTATATGTAAGCTCATGCTCATGCAGGACTCCCCTGCCCCCGGTCGGACGCCTGACGAAACCAAGTCCATTCTTTTTCACTTCGACCATATTTATTTCTTTTTCGACACTTTGAAAATAGCCGATCGACAGTGTAGCTGGTTCCCATTCGTAAAACCGGAGTACTGGACCAATTTCCCCTTTACTATGCCACTCTAGCAGCGCTTCATCAAGAGCCATGTTAAATGAAGCGCGGCATTTTCCTGAATTAATGAAACTCCAAACAGTTTTCTCCATCTGAATTCCCCCTCTACAACGAATTTCATTTTAGCATTCTCATTGAACAAGTGCCACTCAATCTTTATAATGAAAAAGTAGAGAGAAAGGGGAAAGTTGTTGTGAACTATTATTTTTTAGGAGCCGTAGCTCTCATCGTGATCATTTACTTCGTCGTAACAATGTTGCGTCTTAATAAAGCGGTTACAAACTTAACACAAGAACAATTTATCGAAGGGTATCGGAAAGCGCAGCTAATCGACGTACGTGAAACAAAAGATTATGACGCTGGTCATATTTTAGGGGCGCGTAACATTCCGTATTCTCAGTTCCGTCAGCGCTTCAAAGAAATCCGTTCGGACAAGCCTGTTTACTTGTATGACCAAAACGGCGGAAAAAGTGCACGTGCTGCACTTTTTTTAAAGAAAAAGGACTATCAACAGCTATTCCATCTGCAAGGCGGTTTCCGTCAGTGGACAGGTAAAGTAAAAAGTAAATAAAATGAAAAGTTCTTCCCTTCTGGAGGAACTTTTTTTCTACTACTAAAGTATGGAATGGAGCAGCATATGAAAAAAACAATTTTATTTCCAATAAGCGACGACATACGTGAAAAACTACCGTATTACGAAGACTTTGCCACTGTCAATCGTCACATCGTAAACCAGTTGAATGAGCGAAAACAGCAGGATTGGCAAGTCATCCATGCGGAAGAGCTCATTGCTCATGCTGAATCTGTCATCGATGATTTGATGAAAAAAGGAAAGTTACGCTATGAATCACTTGGACATGTTTACGGCGTAAGGCCAACTGGTAAAGTTGAGCGCTCCGATTCAGATAACGGCTTTAATTTACGTGTTTCTGAATCAATTGAAAACCAACTGCTTTACTTCCCTGATTTCGATGTTGCATTTACACAACTGCTATATTTTGTTGGCAATGGTACGACTTGGCCTGAATTTCAACTTTTCGCTTCGTCAGCTGACAAAGTAAAGATATTTATCGAAGAAGTGAATCATTTGCAACGCGAGATGATGAAGACGACAATTACTTACCTTGTCGATACAGATAACGGAGTTGAAAAGAAAAGTTTTGAACATGGTGAAAAAGTCAGCCGAGAGGATGTGCTTATTGAGGATACGATGAAAAGTGATATTTTCCGTACCATTGACGAATTTTTTAAAGATGATGGATCGTTCTATAAGGAATATGGATTGCCTTATAAACGAGGGATTCTATTGTATGGCGCGCCTGGTAACGGTAAGACGACACTTGTTCGTTCTATCACTGGTTCAACATCTGCGCCAGTTATTTATTGGCAAATAACAGAACATACAGGCAGCTATTCCGTTCAAGAAGTTTTCAATACCGTTGCAAGAATGGCTCCTGCCATCCTAGTCATTGAAGATATCGATTCAATGCCCGAACATACACGAAGTTCATTTCTCAATACGCTAGACGGCGCTCGCGTCCGTGCAGGGCTCTTTATTATAGGAACGACTAATTATCCCGAAAAAATTGACCCTGCGCTTATTAACCGTGCAGGCCGCTTTGACAGCACATATGAAATCCCATCCCCTTCCCCGGAGGTTCGCCGTAACTATATGATGAAACTAGATAAAAAGGGATTATTTAATGACGAACAATTGGATGATATGACAAAGCGTACTGGAGGTTTATCCGTTTCACAACTCAATGAATTATATATGTCGGTCGCACTCGGCTTTCATTATGAAGGAACAATCGAATATGACAGACGAATCAAAGATTTACAAAAACAGCACAAGCGGTCTACAAAAGGGAATTGGGAGAAAGAAGGTTCCATTGGATTTTAAAAAAGAGAAGCCAGAATGGCTTCTCTTTTTTACATTTAAGTTCAGTTTCATTTCGAAAAAAGGGATGATGGGCTGTTTTCCGGACGTTTTCGAACGTTAAAGAAGAATGTTCTTTACCGTTCAATTAATACCTTTCCCGATAGATTTTCACTTTGAGAAAAATGTAAAACTATGACCAATATCAATGCAAGCGCCGGGAAAGTTATCAATGATCTGACTGCAATCACCTGTGATTGTACAGTCATAGAAAACACAAGGATAAAATTAGCATAAACGAACAGAATCAGAAAGAAGAGCCCGCTTGTCAAAATCACATTAGTAACTCTTTCGATGTTATTCCCACTAATTATTACATACAAAAGAAATGGCATAGTATCAAAAGAAGATAAACTCACTTCATATTAATTAACAGAGCAAACACGAAAAGCCTATATCCATAAGATTATAGGCTTTTCGTGTTTGTGATTATATTCTACTTATGCCTTTAAATAACGCAAAACAGGCTGACGTGCCGCTTTCGTTTCATCAAGTCGATTGATGACCGTTGTATGCGGTGCGTTCTGTACGATTTCTGGATTTTCCTCAACTTCTTTTGCAATTTGAATGAGCGCATCGCAGAATGCATCAAGTGTTTCTTTCGATTCTGTTTCCGTTGGTTCAATCATCATGCCTTCCTCGACGTTAAGCGGGAAGTAAATTGTTGGTGGGTGATAGCCAAAGTCAAGCAAGCGTTTTGCCATATCAAGAGTACGTACACCAAGTTTCTTTTGACGACGACCTGATAAGACGAATTCGTGTTTACAATGACGGTTATATGGCAAATCGAAATGTGGCTCCAATCTGCGCATCATGTAGTTCGCATTCAATACGGCATATTCCGTAACAGCTTTCAGGCCATCTGGCCCCATAGAACGAATATACGTGTATGCACGCAGATAGATACCGAAGTTACCGTAGAACGGTTTAACACGGCCAATCGATTGTGGCAAATTGTATTCAAATGTGTAAACTTTATCTTTTTTCACAAGGACTGGTTTGGGAAGGAATGGAATAAGATCCTTCTTCACGCCAACCGGACCCGAACCTGGTCCACCGCCACCATGTGGTCCTGTGAATGTTTTGTGCAAGTTCAAGTGAACTGCATCGAAGCCCATATCGCCAGGACGTGCTTTAGACATAACTGCGTTCAAGTTTGCGCCGTCATAATAAAGTTTTCCTCCAGCAGCGTGGACAATCTCAGCCATTTCAAGAATTTCTTCTTCGAAAAGACCAAGCGTATTCGGGTTCGTCAGCATAAGTGCAGCTGTGTCATCTCCTACATGTCGTTTTAGATCTTCAAGATCTACAAGTCCGTCTTCACCTGATTTGACTGTAATCGTATCGAAACCAGCAACTGTAGCTGAAGCCGGGTTTGTACCGTGTGCAGAATCGGGAACAAGTACTTTCGTACGTTTGAAGTCGCCGTTAGCTTCGTGGAAAGCCCGAATCATCATCAAAGCTGTCCACTCGCCGTGCGCTCCCGCTGCCGGTTGAAGTGTCACTTCATCCATTCCTGTAATTTCTACAAGATGTTCTTGTAAATCATACAGAACTTCCAGTGCGCCTTGAACAGTCGACTCATCTTGTAATGGGTGAATATTCGCGAATCCAGGATAACGTGCAACGGATTCGTTGATTTTCGGATTATATTTCATCGTACATGATCCAAGTGGATAAAATCCTGAATCGATACCATGGTTACGATTGGAAAGTGCAGTGTAATGACGCATAATGTCAAGTTCAGAAACTTCCGGAAGTTCAGCAGCTTCCTCGCGTACAAATCCCTTTGGTAATAGATTGGAAAGGTCAAGTTCAGGGACATCAAGTTCAGGAAGACTATAACCTATCCGTCCTTCTCTAGTAAGTTCGAAAATTAACGCCTGGTTATCTTTATGCATGAAGGGCCTCCATTTCCTGCACAAGTGCATCGATTTCTTCTTTCGTACGCTGTTCTGTAACGGCGATTAGTGCATGATTAGTAAATTCAGGATACGTCAGACCTAAGTCATAACCACCGATTATCCCTTTTGTAAATAGGCTTGTATTTACTTCTTTTACAGACCGTTTGCAATCAACGACGATTTCGTTGAAATGTGATCCACTAAATTTAACGTCGAAACCAGCTTTTTCAAAGGTTTCTTTCGCATAGCGTGTTTTGACAATGTTCTGGTAGGCGATTTCTTGTGCTCCTATTTTACCGAGCGCAGTCATCGCTACTGAAGCAGCTAGTGCGTTCAAAGCTTGGTTTGAACAGATATTAGACGTCGCTTTATCACGGCGGATATGTTGTTCACGTGCTTGAAGTGTCAATACGTATCCACGACGGCCTTCATCATCAGTTGTTTCTCCAACAAGACGACCTGGAACTTTACGCATTAACTTTTTCGTCACCGCGAAATAACCACAATGTGGGCCGCCAAATGATTCAGGAATACCGAATGGTTGTGCATCACCAACTGTAATGTCGGCACCAAGCTTACCTGGAGGTGTTAGTATGCCAAGTGCTAGCGGATTTGATGAAACAACGAACAGTCCGCCTTTAGCATGTGCAATTTCCCCGATTTTTTGGAGGTCTTCGATTTGACCAAAGAAATTCGGATATTGTACAAGCACAGCAGCTGTATTCTCATCCATCATTTCTTCTAACTTATCAATGTCAGTTACACCATCTTTTTGTGGAATTGTGACTACTTCGATGTATTGTCCGGATGCATAAGATAAAACTACATCGCGGGATTCCGGATTAACCGTCTCGGAAACAAGAATTTTTTTCCGGCGCGTGTGGCCTGCTGCAAGTGTTCCCGCTTCTGCAAGAGCCGTTCCGCCGTCATACATTGATGAGTTTGCAAGGTCCATTCCAGTCAATTCACAGATCATCGTCTGGAACTCAAAAATAGCCTGTAATTCACCCTGAGAGATTTCCGGCTGGTAAGGCGTATAGGCAGTATAGAATTCAGATCGTGAAATGACATGATCGACGATAATCGGCTTATAGTGGTCATAGACGCCTGCTCCTAGGAATGATGCATATGTACGCGCATCCGCATTTTTCGATGCAAGTTTCGAAAGCTCTTTCGTCAATGAAGATTCGGATTTCGCTTTTTTAATATTGTATTCGCCTTTAAAACGGACCTTTTCAGGAATATCTGCAAAAAGTTCATCGATGGATGAAATCCCGATTGTTTTCATCATTTCATCACGATCAGTTTCGGTCATTGGAATATAACGATGCTGCATGTCCTCTTATCCCCTTTTCATAATTTCATATGATTAACGTTTATAAAATGGTGTAGCAATAATTACAGCTTTCAAGCGCTTATTTCGAATCTCGATATCAATCTCAGTTCCTTCGGCAGTATGTTCATTGTTCAGAAGCGCAAAACCGATATTCTTTTTAAGTGTCGGTGATTGTGTACCAGTCGTTACTTCACCGATTTGTTCTTCACCGAGGAATACTTTGTAACCTGTACGCGGAATCCCTTTGTCAATCATTTCCACGCCAACAAGCTTACGTGGTATACCATTTTCTTTTTGAGAAGCCAAAGCTTCTTTCCCTAAGAAATCCACTTCTTTATTCAGCTTTACAACGAAACCAAGGCCAGTTTCGAGAGGTGAAATATCTTTTGACAGCTCTTGCCCATATAGCGGTAAACCTGCTTCAAAGCGAAGTGTATCACGCGCCCCAAGACCTGCTGGAACAACGCCTTCACTTTCACCCGCTTTCAGAATAACAGACCATAATGCAACGATTGCCTCAGGTGAACCGTAAATTTCAAAACCATCTTCTCCTGTATAGCCAGTACGTGAAACGAGTACTTGGTGTCCAGAGATATCAACATTTTCTTTAAAACGGAAAAATCTGATGTCTGCCAACGGCTCGCTTGTTAGTTTCTGCAGTACTTCTTGTGCAACAGGTCCTTGCAATGCAAGCAGCGCATAGGAGGATGATGCATTTTCAATTTTTACATTGTCTGTTATATGCTTGTTCATCCACTCAAAATCTTTGTCGATATTTGACGCATTGACGACAAGCAGATAGTTATTATCTCCTCGTTTATAAATCAGCAGGTCATCGACAGTACCGCCATTTTCATAACACATAGCCGTATACTGCGCTTGTCCATCTTTTAATTTAGAAACATCATTCGTCACCATCTTTTGCAGATAAGGTAAGGCATCTTCCCCACTAACAAGTAATTCACCCATATGTGAGACATCAAACAATCCTGCTTTTGTACGGACTGCTTCGTGTTCAGCTTTAATACTCGAAAATTGAACAGGTAATTCCCAACCGCCAAAATCAATTGTTTTCCCGCCATACTCCGCATAACTATCAAAAAGAACGGTACGCTTCAAAGTTTCTGACAAATTCTTTTCCCCCTTAAAAAAATGATAAAAAAGGACAGAGGTCCCCTAAAATAGAGAACCTCTGTCCTTGTACCTGAAAGTTTGACCTTGCGGCTTTCCTCGTTGGTGGCCAGCTCACCCGGCGCTCTCCAGAGATGCGTCATGTATGAGTCTTGTTACCTGAGAGATTCATAACATTCGTTACTTGCTCCTTCGGCGACGCCAACGCGTGCTCTCCCCATACAGTCATTCGCGTTATTCAATTGAAATGAAAATGAATAAGATTCGGACAACTAATGCCCTTTCGCCTTATATCTTAACATTTCATTTCTGTAAGCGCAATACTTTTTAATTGATAGCCATTTTGACGAACGAAAACTAATTTAAAAATTTAATCGTTCGTGTTTTTACTTATTAATTAAATTTTCACTTCAATTATAGGTTTAAAAAACGAATGATTCACTTCTTTTATATTTCCCCTCTAAGCCTTCTTATCTGGAAGGCGATATAATCCACAATGTCGCGCAAAGATCTATTTTCCGTTTCGACTTTAAAATGCGCACCATGTAAATAATGAGGTTTTCGATCATTAAATAATTGTTCCAAGTCGGCTCGTGTCGATCTTTGAACAATCGGTCGGTTACGATCCGTAGAAATCCGTCGCCATATATCACGAAATGGCGCATTTAGAAAAAAGACAAGACCAGTTTTCCGCATAATTTCCCTATTTTCTTTACGCATCGCCACGCCTCCGCCAGTCGCAATGATACAAAATTCATCACGGAACTTGTAAAGAAATTCCGTTTCCATTTCACGAAAACGTTCTTCGCCGTACATTTCAAATATTTGGGGAATCGTCAAACCCGTCATCTTTACAATTTCAGTATCCATATCATAATATGGCATTTTCGTCGCAAAGCTGAGCCTTTTACCTATTGCACTTTTACCGCACCCCATATAACCAATTAAATACACTTTCTTCATGTCATCACCCATTTGGCAGCACGAATAGTTTCATTCGTCCCGATTCATTATTCTCACCGTTTCGTTCTCGTAATACGTTTCAAGCGAATCGTAACTCTGTTGTAGACTATCATGCCATGAAACGAGGGAGAAAAGAAAGAGACTAACGAAAAATAATAAAATAATTGCTGCCGCAAACATGGCCCCATGTTCATTTCGGATTAATTCCAACCGCGAACCCCCTTGTTTTAACGGAGTCATTAAGCATCGTCACATGAGCGGTTACAGTCATGCCGTCGAATGCATACGTAACCGTCTTCACTCGAGTAACTAACGGGACATGGCCGGTTTCATCTACTCGTTTCCTGACGACAGTGCCACTTTGCTCAATATCAATCTGGCCCCGGCTGTTCTTAAGACGGATTGCTCTGCCACCGTTAAGCAATCGGATTTCTGTAACGTCTGATAAAAGGTGTTGAAAATCAGCTGCGAATAATTCCCATTCCGTAGATGAATAATCTTTATAGTGCAATTCAATCGGGCTCTTCCAAAAGAAAAACAAAAGGAAAAGCTGTATAAAAGCTGTCATAATGATAAGTTGAAAGATACTTTCTAGAAATGTATAGCCTCTTTCATCCATCCTCTTCACGAATGCACGCATTTACTGAATGACTTATTAACAATCGTATAAGATACACAGACGGATTGCCCATTAACAGTCCAATCATAATCGACCCCTTCAACTTGTCGGATACCTTCTA
>DYWT01000033.1 GCA_020742515.1 Sporosarcina psychrophila | reverse complement strand
TGTGAAAAAGCAATGTGAGATGGCGGGGATTCCAGCTGAGCGAATTTCAATTGATCGGACTTGTACATATATAGATCCGGCTGGTTTTTCTTATCGTCAAGACAAAAAATGCGGAAGACATCTAAGTTTTATAATGAAAATTGACAATTTACCAGGTAAAGATAAGAAAAGCTCCAGCGCCTTGGTAGTGGCGCTGAAGCTAGACACTGCTCCATGTTCAAAATCTTATACTTTCTTACCTTTTGAAATAAGGTGCCCGTTTCATTACGCAGGTGGTTTTGGTACTGGCCTCCTAAAGATTTCAAACCTTTCTTCAGGGACCCGGTACCTGAGCACCGCCTGATTACTCGACATTCTTACTTTATTAATTCTCGAATAAATTCAACAGGGACATACGTTTTCATTGGCTCAAGAAGAGCTGGAGCTACATCAAAATTAAGAAGTGCTTTGTTATAGCCGTACGTTTTTTCACCCCGTGTAATTGTGTAGCTTAGGGCACCTTTTGAAATGATTGCTCCTTTACCAGTCGATTTCACTTTATAACCAAGTTCCTCAACAAGAAGTCGAAGTGGTACCATTTTTGTTCCGTCCACATCATAGAAATCATTAGCAATAATTTCTTCGATCACTGAGTCTCCTGGAGCTTCCTGATCCGCTTCTTTTTGATCCAATACAACTACCTTTGAAGGCGGTGTTTGTGCAGGGATACTCATTGTTGTAATTGTATAGAATACAAGTAAATTTTGGTCGGCTAGATCAGTGATTTTTACTTCTTTGCCCGATAAGCTTGATAGCTCCGTCTCTTCACTGACATTTAATTTTAATGACAAGTTAGCATCCAGTAAGTCTTTATCAAACGTTCCTACAGTTGCTTCACCCATTGCCTCTGTTTTGACAATAACTACCTCTGGGCTATACTGTGGTGGGTAAATTGCTAACATTGGTTTATTTGCAAATGTGTGAGCCTCTACTTTATCGCCTTTTTTCAGCTCCACCTTTTTACCTGTATTATCAAATACAAGTGTATCAGCTGTAACCGCTAGTACATTTATATTTCCCCCGTCTTTCATTGTATAGTACGTCGCATTATCGCGTACATCCACATTGTCAATTGTGCCTGCGATTTTAATGAAAACCGGTTGTACTTCCATTTCTTCTGTAGGTGCTTCATCGGCAAACGTTGTAGGTGCTACAGTTGCCCCCCCTAGTAACAAGGCTGTCATAGCGAATGGTACGAATTTTATCTTTTTCATAAAAAACATCTCCTTTTTTCATTTCACCCTATTAGTCGATTCCAAAACAAAAAGGTTACAATACTAGCAACCTAGTTTTAGATAATGAACGCGACCGGCTACAACGCTTCCTTCTAGTTTCCGTAACTACTTTAAAATAAAAACAAGATACTTATTATTTCTTACATAGCGTTTAATGTGTATTTAGATTCAATTTCAACTCATGATTCACCACTCATTTTTTTGATTTCCCTACAAACTGCTCCCTACCTTTTACACTAAATCGATACTTTTATGTATACCCTTTCTTCGCTAAGGTTATCAGTGAATACGAAAACAGATTTAAAAAGTCAGGACTCCAGACAAAGAAAAAATAAAGGTAGGATTATATCTATGAAATCAAGCACGTTTGATATGAACCTAACCGCAATGTTAATTGCACTCGTACTCGTTATACCCCTTACATTCAATTTCAGACTAACTATTGCGGCAAATGGTGGATTGGTTCATCTTGAAACAGCCACGTTCTTTATCGCAGCTATTCTTTTTGGCCCTAAAAAAGAGGTACTCGCTGGCGCTATTGGCATGGAATTATTTCACTATTATTTGATTGGACATTGTGAACCCCCTTTACCTTTGTGGCTCGAGGCTTGCAAGGCTATATAGTTGGTAAAATTGCTTGGTCATTCGTTCGCAAAGGAAATAGTATTGCTTTCAATCTATTAGCCACCATCAATTCAATTCCCGTTATGTTAGGTGTTTGTTATATTTGCGAACGGGTCCTATTTGGCAATTGGCTTCTACTCCCGGAAACTTACTTCAAAATATTGTGGAGATCATTGTAGCAATTCCAGTATGTGTTTTGCTGAAAAAAGTTTCTGTTTAAACGTAAAAAGCAAATACTGCCCGCCTATTGTTCAGGCGGGCAGTATTTGCTTTTTTAATCCTTTTATCAAAGAAATGATTGTCCATTAGTGAAAAGTGTTGCTATATATGTTGAACAAATGAATATGGCATATGTGCTTTACAAGTTCTTTTGGGAGGCCTCTGAAAAAGGTCTAATACTTGGAACGAATTAAAAATCCTGCTAATACCGCTTCGGCGCTTTGTGGATGCCTCCCGCGATAAGCCAGAAAGAAGACCACTTTCAATCTTATCGCTACGGCTACCACGAAGTCGCGCCTTCGCTGGATGTTCTATGGAGAAAGAGCATTTCATTATCTGTGATGAGATCTGCAACCTGAGGTGCATCTTTCTTGATTATAAGTAGTATCAACTAGTAACCACATTATAATCTCGGCATATACATCTCAAAATCACATTTCTCTCAATACTGAACACCCTAGCGCAGGCGCAGCAAAGGCGTCCCAAAGCGACAAGCGTTCTACAATCCATACCCAGAATTCCAACTCTCTCATTATTGAGCACCACAGCAGATTCAATGGGATTCTTTAATTCAACATATATAAATACCTTAACTTCCACGTCTAAAGAATTAACTATAGACTAGCTCTTTTCCGCTTAGACCAAGTGTCTCTGCTGTCGAAGCATGAATTTCGTCCAGAAGCTCCGGATTTTCCATTAGCGACAAGCCATAAGATGGAATCATTTCTTTGATTTTTTGTTCCCACTCATTCACATGTTCCGGGAAGCATTTTTGAATTATTTCAAGCATAACGTGAACAGCAGTAGAAGCACCTGGAGAAGCACCTAGTAATGCTGCAATCGAGCCGTCAGCTGCAGTGATAACTTCGGTACCAAATTGGAGCGTTCCTTTACCGCCGTCAGCAGTATCTTTAATAACTTGTACACGTTGGCCGGCTACTACGAAATCCCAATCCTCGCTCTTCGCGTTCGGGATAAACACGCGCAACTCTTCCATACGCTGTTCTTTCGATAACATCACTTGTTGGATCAAGTATTTGGTCAATGACATCTCTTTTGCGCCTGCCGCCAACATAGTTAGGACATTATCCGGTTTTACGGAAGTTACTAGGTCAAACATTGAACCTGTTTTTAGGAATTTTGGTGAGAAGCCAGCAAATGGTCCAAATAGTAACGATTTTTTATCATCGATAAATCGTGTATCAAGATGCGGAACAGACATTGGAGGAGCTCCAACCTGTGCTTTACCGTATACTTTTGCATGATGTTGCGCGATAACATCTGGATTATTACACACCATAAATATGCCACTTACCGGGAATCCGCCAATATGTTTTCCTTCAGGAATACCGGATTTTTGCAGTAGATGCAGACTTCCTCCACCGCCTCCGATAAAGACGAATTTTGCAGTATGGTGCTCGACCTTACCACTATCGACATTCTTCACTTTCAAATCCCATGAGCCATCGTTCGTACGTTTAATAGCGTCAACACTATGGTTATAGTTGATATCAACATTTTTAGTTTTTAAATGGTCAAATAACATGCGCGTTAAAGCACCAAAGTTAACGTCTGTACCAGAGTCGATTTTTGTTGCCGCTATCGCTTCATTCGATGGGCGGTCTTGCATAATAAGCGGAATCCATTCCATCAGTTTTGCTGGGTCATCGGAAAATTTCATTCCTTGGAACAAAGGATTGTTTGACATCGCTTCAAAACGTTTCTTTAAAAACGCTACATTTTGTTCCCCTTGCACCATACTCATATGGGGCAATGACATAATAAAGTCCTGTGGATTATGTATCAGCTTATTGTTTACGAGATACGACCAGAACTGCATTGAAACTTGAAACTGCTCATTAATACTTATAGCTTTGCTGATATCTACAGATCCATCTGGTTTTTCAACTGTGTAGTTAAGCTCACACAGTGCCGCATGGCCCGTTCCTGCATTATTCCATTCATTAGAACTTTCTTCCCCCGCGTTTGCGAGCTTATCAAATACTTTTATTTCCCATTCCGGTACTAATTCTTTTAGCATTGTTCCCAAAGTCGCACTCATAATTCCGGCACCAATTAAGATGACGTCTGTTTTCTTTTCGCTGTTGCTCATTTTTATCATCCTCATACTTTAAGATTTGCAGAAAGGATGTAGGCGCTCCTGCTTAGGCGTCACAACAAGCCAAAAAATGACTAGTCACATACCTTTTCTGTATGAATTAAAACAATATCACAGGCCATTGCAATTATTTATAGTTTATATTAACTATTATATAATAGTTATCGTCTATTTGATAGATGGTAAAAATCAGGGTTTCCATCCAAAAGGTCCTAACCCCGCTTCTATTCGGGGTAGGTACTACCGCTGGGAAGCCACCACTAGATGCCCCTAACTATTTATGCCCACTTGGTGTTCGGTCTATAAAGCTACAATTACTCCAACAGTTCTTCCGGAAGCAGCGTAAACCCTTCAATTATCGTGTCTTCTTCTACCTCAATCAAAATACAACGTTTTCCATTGACAGTGACCTGCCTCACATATCTCAAGTCTTGTGGGCTGATAGCAATGTTTGCTACTTTCGTTTCAATCTTGATGGACTTGGTTGTGTAACTTGGAACGATATGGCTTGCCTTCATTTCATATGTTTTGTCTTCGATTACTTTCTGAAATGCCCTTTCCACTTTTTCCGTGCTCACATCTTTCACTCCACTTGCCTTCAGCACACGCTCCACTTCTTTAGTATCCAAAGTAGAAAGACTTTCATCTTCTTCCTCGTTTTCCACAAGCAACATACTGTTTAATTCATCATATACACTGGCAAGGGTTCTTGTATTCATCTCATTACCAGCCACTTCTTTTACGATTTCTTCAAAGACGGCTTTATCATCCTCAGCAGTCATAATCTCTTCGCCGTCCAGCACATTCTCGATGAAGTGGTAATCTGGCTTATTCGCTTTGCCAGCAGCATACAAGATGTGATTGACGTCTGCCGCATTGTCAGTAAAGCAAGGGAACACAAATCCACCAATTGGAGAAGTTAAATTGATGATCGGATCGAGCATGTCACGCGACTTAAATTCCTTCTCATTGAAATCAAATACAAGTGACCGTTTCGGCAGTTCAGTCTGATTCATACTGCAGAGAATGAATGGGTTCTTGTACACTTCATCCTGCTTTGCGACTTCCTCTTCATCATGATTCCTTTTCGTCGGTTTAAAATAAGTACCGCGGATAAAAGTCACAACGATATCCTTTTCATATTGAGCATCTTGCACCATTTTTCGGGCTATACTTTGCATATTCTCTTTCCAATCTTCTACTTCATCCGAATGGAGGCCCTCATATAAAAGTCGTTGCGTATGATCCGTTTGCTCCTCCGCTTGCTCTTGAAACTTCACCTCAAATAGTTTCAACCCTAGTTTTCCACCTAACACTTTTTTAAAGTTGGTCAGAAACAACTCCTGTTGCTCCCTGTCCAATAGGGAAAATGACTGGCTTTCCTCATGATAGAAATCACTGCTCTCCTGCTTAATATACACTTTATAAATCTCAGTGATTTTCAGTAAATCCGTATCTAACTTAAATTGCTTGCGAATCGCTGCAATGTCCTTCTTGTTCATCTCTATTTCAGCTCCCTGACCAGTATAATCTGTCATATCGAATCTAAAACTCACTTTATAAACGTAAAAAGAGCGTCAAAGCTTTGGTTCAGCATTTGACACTCCCTTATTATAGCAATGTTTTTGATGATGGTAGAATTACAATTGATTTCGAATGATTTGCGCCCTCTTCTAAGTGATTAAAACTAATGAAGTGCACCATCATTGACATAGTTATCACCACTAAATGACAAACTATTTTCCGCTACTTCATACTTCTGGAATCGAAAACGGTATGCTTGTTATACAAACTTTATTGATTTTAAGTAAGATCAATTTTCTACAAATGAGCTATTCAACAGAATATATTTATATGTATTTGGTGGATTAGAAGGGAGACAATATATGAACATCAAAAATAAGTGAATATATCCCAATTATCTGTCCATCACAAGAACGGTAGAAGTAGGTGGTCTTACTAAATCACAACTAATGCAGAGCCTGTTTGTGCGATTTGGAAGCAATCGCGCACTTTTGTTTAACAAATAATCTGGATCCACATGTGCTGCTCACCAGCAATGTATCCATGCAACTTCTCATAAGATGATATTGTTAACAAAGATAAAGCGTACCTTGCCAGGATCCTGATCCATTTCTTAAATCTCAACAAAAGAGGTTTTTTAGCAAACAACCACGAGAATTTAAACATTCATGTTATTTCTTACACAGGTGCCAAAATATCAAAACAAATGTTTCCTACCAATCAACACCAACGGCAAGCATTCTTCTCACACATACGTTTCGCGTTGAGGAAGGAGACTTCTTCCTTAATCGATTAAAGTCCCTTCAACCCTCTATTTATATAGTCAATAGCAAAATCCTGATAACGCTGCATCCGTCCCCAATTAACCATATGCTCATACTCGGGGTGAGCGGGATCAGCAAGAATCCCGAGGAATTCTTCATAACCATACTCACCGCCTACATCTTCTGGTGGTGTATTCCCTTCCCCTTCCAAGCAAACAGGAGAGTTGGAATCATAGTTCTCTACAATACTTTCTACTTCGATATCATGGTTCCAGTCATCGCCAAAATCATAGTTATATGTCAGCTTCTCGCATGCAGGGATATATTCCGACAGCTTCACACCTTTTTCATGCTTCATGGCCACTTCCCTAGGATAAGAAAAAGCTTCTTGATCACAAACAAGGTTGATGATCGGTTTTTGGATTTTTTCATTATGCCCAACAGTTATGTGATTTTCCGAATTAACCACATTTCCATAAACATAAAAGTCATGAAGATGGTTATCTTGCCATCCAAAGGCCATCTGTATAATTTGATGCAACTGATTAAACGTTTTGTTTATAGGGACCACAAGTCGCCGCCATACATGACGGTTTTCAAGCCTAAGTGTCACTTTTAAAATTGCTGCTTTTGCTTCAAAAATGGATTGGCCTGCAAAAAGGGTAAGATCCTTATACATCTCTTCATTCGGTTGAATATAGCTGTTTTTTCCATCTCCAACTAAAAAACGGCTAATTCTGTTGCCCATGTCCGGCTGGAAAATAGAATCATTATCCCATAACTCATCAAAAAAGTATGCATTATCACAAGCCTTATTCATTCTTGCCACAGAAGTTCGATCCTTTGTTTTCGTAACGGAAACTTCACCGGCATGAAGTAAATACTGGTCAATCACCTCGTCCGATATCCCTTCCCCCTGGAATGTTTCACGGATTCCTTGCAGGGCAATCTCGGTGAGCCTTTTAAAGTCTTTCGCTTTCAGGCCGTACAACACAACGGCATAACGATTATGATCATTCACTAACACAACCGCTTTCCTACGATTGACCATGATTATATTTGCATGCCAAGAGAAAAGTGGATTTTCCTCCTCAACTGATTCAGGTTCGACTTTGAGTTCAACTAGAAGTTTCTTTGTACAACGGATATGCATAATCGACAGCTCCTCTAATAAAGGGTACCTGAAATTTATTTGAAGTACACCCAGTTGGATGGTAACTAACAACCCGATAGTTCAAAGCAGACTGTTTTTTTATAAAAACTAATGTAAGGTGCTTCGTTCTAATTGAATTGCTTCTTTTAATTAAGATAATTCTAATTAGGTTTACTCTGAATAACTACAAAGTTCAATCAAAGTACCATCAGTTGAGGCGGGATTAATATAGATGAGCCTTCTTCCACGTGCATTGGTGCGTAGTGTGTCCTCTAGAAAACGAACTCCATTTTCACTTGCTTCAAGTATTGCTTTGTCCAAATCGTCAACTCGATATGCAATATGATGCACCCCTTTTCCCCGTTGCTTAATAAAACGAGCCATTGGAGAGTTCTTGTTCGTCGGTGCCAGTAATTCAATTACTTTATCATTCGTTCTGACAACAGCAACGTGCACTTCAACACCAGGTGTATCACTTGTATAACGGTCCTCTAATGAACCATTTAAAACATTAAGATAAAAGGGAAGTGCGTCATCAATACTTCTAACAGCAATTCCAACGTGATCTAAAACGTATCCCAATTTAACGCCTCCTTCAA
>DYWT01000032.1 GCA_020742515.1 Sporosarcina psychrophila | reverse complement strand
AAAATAAGACTTTTAACTACCGAAAAAATACTCATCTTCATTTTAATATTCCCTCCAAATCAACTCGCTTGGCTGAAGAACAAGCCTCTCTTCCTTTCCTGTACCATCATAGAAAATGGTTTCCTGCTCTTCCATTGAATTATTGACGAGTACTGCTTTTTTAATTTCAGGATAATAATGGACTTCACAATGAGGATTTGACATATTCCAACGTCTAAATTCATTTTCCTTGTTAGCAGCGTAGTAGAGTGACCGATACAACAAGCGTGTATTTTCTGTACTATAAGGCAAACCAGCTAGATAAATCCCTCTTCCTTTACCAAAATCATGACTTGAAAGGTGGATTTCCCCGTTTGAATATTCCAAAATTTCAGTGTCTTCATAAAGAGCATAGACATTTTTCATACCTTCCCCGAAATCAAATGCTTCACTATCTTTTGTGATGAAATGATTATCGGTTGCAGCAGTAAAATATTTGTCCGTTGATAAGCTGAACCCCAATTCCTTATCCACACCAAAGACATGGGACAATTGGAAAAATTGTCCATTTTTATGAACAGCAGTTGGCTCTCCAACTCCAACAAGTCCCCCGCCTGAATGGACCCAGCGGCGTAAAGCAACTACTAAAGTTTCATTTTCCCAATAGTCTCCGCCGGAGAAGGCTGTTTCTGCATCACCTGCATTAATAATGACATCAATTCCTTCTGGAATGCCCGATTCAATGACATCATCAAAACTGATAAAGGAAACATCTACCGGCATACCGCTTAAGGCTTCTAAAATCCCTTGATAAGAATAAATTTGTTTGTACCACAAGGCGTGCGCAACCATATGCGATTGCCAAGTTCGCAAGCTTCCCCAAGCATTTAAAACAGCAACTTTCAACTGTGAATGCGGCTTGACTCCTTTAATCGTGTCATGGATGTCTCTGAATTCATCGGCCACTTGTGCGATATAATCTACAAATTCAGGAAATTTATAGGCCAGGCTCATATATCCGCCATAGCCAATACGATCAACCGGATTACGTAAAATAGCTCTTCTGGCAGTCAGCCAGTTTTCATTGGCCTCAATCCTTGGATCATTTCCTTCATAGAATGTGTCCGGGAAGAAGTATGGCAAGAATCGTCCTTCTGTATATTTTACGTGCGGGATGTCCGCAATCATCCGCAGTGTTACGCCTCCTCCAACGCTTCCTACTACCGCATCCAAACCAGTGTTTTTAAAGTACTTTCCATAAGGCTCTGTACCGATCCAATTATCTCCTAAAAACATAATTGCTTCTTTTCCAGCATCATGGACCATTTCTACCAATTCTTTCACTTGATCGGAAACAAATTTTTGAATGAAATCCATATAATCCCGATAAGCAAGAGATGGATTGCGGAATGTTGAATTGTAATATCCCTCATCTACAAAATCCTCCGGACGAAGCCGGTAGCCTTTTTCAGCTTCAAAATCTTCTAAAGCCTTCACAGATACAGTTCCGCCGTATCCAAACCAATCCACAAATTTCTCTTTACGCTCGTCATTGAAAAAGAGCGTGAAATGATAGTAGAAAGTGGTAAAACGTACAACATCTGTATCTGGATTATCAATCAACCATTGCTTCAGATAGTCTTTCATATATTGGTTGGAGTGAGGCTGGCGAACATCAAATGGAATGGCATGAGGAATATCCACCCAATTATTCGTGATATGGTTATACATTTGTGTTGGATCCCATATCATGTAAGCTAAAAACGCAATGGTATATTCGTGGAAAGGTACTGCATTTTTAATCGTTACCGTGTTTGTCTCTTTCTCAACATCCCAGTTTTCAACTGGAACAACTTTCCCAATTGTCCGGTCAATGACTTCCCACCATATTTTGGGGTCGTGCTGGTAGTCCGGTTTAATTTGTTCCGTTAAAAATCCGTTCATAAAATGAATACCTACAGTTGTTTCGATGGCGGTAATTCGATCGGAAAGTAAATATAATTGTTGTGTTTCTTCTGGGTGCTTCTCCGCAAAATCATTGTGTCCGCGCGCTACAAAGTAAGTTGTATAAATTTTGGCTGGCAATTGCTTGATTCGATCGTCCAACTTCGTTCCATCGCTATCCCGAATCGCATCCGCGCCCCAGCGCTCCATTAATTCTTTTGTTTCTTCATAAAAGTTCTCTTCACTTGGTAAGGTCAATCTTCCTTTTTTCATTGCGTCCTCCTATGCCTTAATCCCGCCAGCAGTCATGCCTTGCGTTAATTTTTTCTGAACAACCATATAAAGAATGAGCGTTGGTAACATAACAATTACCATACCCGCATACATCGGGCCGTAATTTGCAGCTGCACGCTCTGCAGCCATTAAATTCATTAAACCGACGGGCAATGTCTTTTCACTCCCGGGCATGAGTGTTAACGCCAAGATATATTCATTCCAGAAAGACAGAAAATTAAAAAGAATAACGGTTACGATACTTGGTCTTGCCATTGGAATCATAACGGTTGTCATCGTTTTAAACATACTTGCGCCGTCAATATATGCTGCTTCTTCAAAATCAGCAGGTAAAGTTTCAAAATAGCTAGATAAAAGATAAATCGTAAACGGCAAAGCTGTGGAAGCATAAATCAGTGCCAGCATGAAACGATTATTCAGGAAAAAACTATTGCCGCCTGATGCTCGCAGTCCATTGTCCCAATCCAGTAACATTAAAAATATTGGAACTACAATATAACTGACATTAATAAATAAACCTGACCGAATAACCGTAATTACAATCTTTTTGAAACGAAATTCAAATCGTGCTAAAACATACGATGCAGGCAATGCCAGGACTAGTAACATGACAATCGCCATAGCGGTAACAAGCACGGAATTTAAAAAATAACTAGCCATTTTTGCCTCTTGAAATGCAATGACAAAATTATCAATATGAATTCCCAGCGGCATCGCCCAAGGGTTTCCATAAAATTCAGCATTTTCTTTAATTGAAGCGAGAAATACCCAGCCAACCGGGACGATAATCGAAACGGCTAATGTTATCAAAGCAACATAGATAAAGATTTTATAAACTCTTTCTGAACTCATTGATTCTCTTTTTACTTTCGCTTTTGAATTAGGAATATCCATTTGATTTCGCCCCCTTAATATTGAAGTACTTCTCTTTTTGTCACACGATTAACAATCGCCGATAGAATAAATGAAAATAAAAATACTACTACACCGATTGCCATCCCATATCCATATGTAGAGTTGGTATACGCTTGGTTATACATATAAAACAGGAATACATTGGTAGAGCCATCAGGTCCTCCGCCGGTCATGGCTTGCACCAATAGGAAACTTAAATTAATCGTGCTGATGATAAAAAAGGTCAACGTGGTCCGAATATTGTTCCAGACCAGCGGCAAGGTAATTTGAAAAAATTGTGTCATTCTGCCAGCACCTTCCAGAGAAGCAGCCTCATAAAAAGACTCCGGTATACTAGCCATACTTGACATATACATCACCATATAATAGCCGATTGCCTGCCAAATCAATGCGCCGGCTATACTATAAATAACGATACTTTGGTCTCCGAGCCACAATCTTTGTAAATTTTCCAGTTTGATCAAACCAAAGATACTATTTAGCAATCCTTCTGTAGGGTTATAGATAGCTGAAAATATACCAGCGATAACAACAATTGATAAAATATTCGGAATGTAAAAGACAACTCGGAAAAAGTCTGCTCCTTTTATTTTTTCTCGCGTTAGTATCGATGCAAAAAAAATCGCTAAAACAATCGTAAACAACGTCACCACCGCAATAAGCAGGACACTATTTTGGAAAGCTTGCATAAATTTATTATCATTAAATAAAATTTTGAAATTGTTCAATCCTGCGAATTCTTGGTTATTTGAAAAACCGCCCCAATTGTATAAAGACATCCGAAAAACTTCAAAAGTTGGCACGATAATAAAGAGACCCGATAAAATAATCGCAGGCAGTAAACATGCCCAGATAAAGAATGTCTTCGATTTTCTACGATTCATACCCTTTCACTCCTGTAACAAATCACCGGTGAAGATTTTCATCCTCACCGGCTGCTTATTTACTTTTTGTACTTGTCCGCTCTCACTCCATTGCGTCACGTAATTGATCACTTGCGGATTCGACTTCTGATTGCCACGCTTCAACGGTAGTATCGCCAGACATTACACTATCAATACTTGCGTATAGGGTGTCATACATATTTACCCCAGGAACCGGTGTTGTAGCTGCAAAACTTCCCATCGCTGGCAAAGCTCCCTCTTCATAGATGCTGTAAAATAGTTGATTGTCTTCATCCATCTTCTCAACCATGCCTTCAATCGGCTGCATTGCGCCAGCTTCCATGAAGATTTCTGCAGCTTCGTCTGAATATACATAAGTCATGAATTCTTTCGCTGCTTCCACATTTGCTGCTTGTGAAGGAATCCAAAGTTGTTCAAAGAATGTAAAGGAATATTCTTCCCCACCTTCATCATACGCTGGAACAGCGGTCATCCCCCATTCAAAACCATCTGCTCTTGGTGCTTCTTCCATTTCACCCACAACCCACGTTCCATTCGGCATAAATAAAGCTTTATTATCTAGTAGTAATTGCTGGTTACGTGTAAAATCATTTGGATTTGCATTCGCAACAGTCGTTGGCTCTACAAAGTCAGCAAGCTTTCCGACCGTTTCAAAAACTTGGCTAGCTTCTTCCGACTCCCAGACACCATCTTCATAAGTCATTGCTCTTTCGAAAAATTCTGGTCCGCCCGACGCATACATCATTGCACCAAAGAATGTATCAAAATATCCAGAGGTTGGATAAGTAAATAAAGCAATGTCTTCTTCTGCTGCAGTTTTTCCTAACGCCCACATTTCATCCCAAGTCGTTGGTACTTCCCAACCTTTTTCATCAAACAAAGCTTGATTGTAGAATAATCCGGTTGGACTATAGAACATTGGCGCTAGATAGGTTACTCCATCTCCATATGGATTTGTCGCTAAGGTATCGGTGAAGCCATCTAATAATTTTTCGCTTACCGTCATATCTTCTCCATAAACTTGCATATCCAGTACATCAGAAATATCTGTAATTCCTTTTTCTTTAATTAGCGTTTCTGTTAAAGCTTCTTCACGTCCTGTTGCCAATAATACAATGTCTGGATATTCTCCTGCTTGCATATTCGGACGAATAACTTGTTCAAGATTTTTTTCCGTCGTTAATTCAACGGTGACATTCTCATTAGCTGCTTCATAAGCTTCAGCAATTTTCTGCCACATTTCAGCTCCATAAGCAGATTCCAATGCCGCGATATGCAGGGTTACTTTTTCTCCATCTGTTGTTTCCTCTTGCGATTGAGAAACTTCGTTGGGTTCCGACGTTACTCCCGAGTCATCCGTGCCTGTTCCACCAGTAGACCCACATGCTGCTAATATCAATGTTAAAGCGACTGTACTTCCCCATAACCATTTCTTTTTCATGATAATCCTCCCGTATTCGTTATTGAATTAAGTATATGATTCATAAAGCGCTTTCACAACATTCATCTTGTTATGTTTTTTAGAAATCTTGCTATTTGTTTTCTTTTTTTATAAAATAAAATAGAAAGCGATTACAGATCGAGGTGATATATAAATGTCCAACGAAGTATATGAGTTGAAAGATAATCCAGTAGCACCGCTTCCAGTAAAATTATTATATGTTACGGAGGCTAAATATGATCGAGACTGGCATAGTTCTTTTCATAGTCATTTTTTTACGGAGCTCATTTATGTAACAAAGGGAAAAGGCTTCTTTAATCTGCTTCAAGAAAAAATTCCCATTCAAGAAAATCAACTTGTTATTGTAAATGAGAATATTGATCATACAGAAGAATCTGATCCAAAAAGTTGGTTAGAATACATTGCATTAGGTATCCAAGGTGTTTTTTTGACGGATAAAAATAATAAGGAGAATGCTCCTGTTTCCATATTTACAATTAATCGAGAACGGGAGGACGTTCAATATATTTTAAAAATGTTATTAGCAGAAGTGAAGCAACAGAAGAAGCCAGACTTGCTTATTCTTCACAATCTATTGGAAGTTTTGCTTGTTCATCTTTTCCGCAATAATAATGTCGAATTGGAAAAAAATGAAGCGAATATATTTCACAAAGATGTTTCTACTGCCAAGCATTACATCGATTTGAATTTTCGAGAAAATATTACCTTAGACCAGTTAGCTAAAATCACTCATATTAATAAATATTATTTAGCGCATTCCTTCAAGAAAAGTCTCAGCTTATCACCGATTGAATATTTAAATAAGGTTCGGATCCAGAATAGTAAATACTTATTAGAGTCAACCAATCATCCAATCAGTTTTATTTCTTCTATTTCAGGCTTTTCATCTGCTTCCTATTTTTCTCAAGCATTCAAACGTTTAGAAAACATTTCACCATTACAATACAGGAAGAAGAGTAAAGCAATAATGGAAAATAAAAAGTAAAATTACTTTGTTTTTCAAAGGTTTTTTGATGCAAAAATAGGCTGTAAGGAAATTTTTCCTACAGCCTATTTTGTGTGGGACTAGACTGATGTCCAGCCGCCGTCTACTACCATCACGTCACCGTTTACAAAACTTGAATCATCCGAAGCTAAAAAGAGCGCGGCTTGTGCTAATTGTTCCGATTCTCCCAGTGGTGCAGCTCCAGC
>DYWT01000031.1 GCA_020742515.1 Sporosarcina psychrophila | reverse complement strand
ATGAATTCCAATACATTCCTCATGTATTAGGACATTCGTTGATCACATTCAATCGACTTATAGCACTCCAAGTTGCAGGTCCCATCACCGAAAACGAAATGCGCTTTCTCAAAGACTATCCAGAGCAGGCGCGACTTCGTGGTAGCCGGAGCGAGAAGACTGAAAGCGCTCTCCTTTCCGGCTTATCGCGGGAGGCATCCACAAAGCGCCGAAGCGGTATTAGTGGGATTTCTAAATCACTCCAACTATTGGGGTTATTTCAGTGGCTTCCCAAAAGCCCGTGTAAAGCACGAACGTCGTATTCATTTGTTCAACATATATAGGAAGAGCTTTTAACTCGAAAAGTTTGAAGAAGTTAGCGCATGATGGCCAAAAGGAAAGCGTCAAAATTATAACAACAGATGAAATAGACTGCTGAGTAAATAACCAATAAGAATGTATCCAATGAAAGATATGGCGCGTACAACTTTTAGGTTATGTAAGATAAATTCGCTAATACTTGTAGCTGCAATAAGACCAATCGAAATCCCCATAAGAACACCTTGTTCTTTTATAGACAGATTTACATAATGCCCAACCCAAATGAATAGACTAAAACAAATTGATAAGCCGAGGAAGCCCAGAAATAACTTCCATGGCTTTTTCCTTTGCGCCAGAAATGCAGTTGTAAGGGCAAAACCTTCCGGAAGATGATGCAGAATGACTGAAGCTGTAATCGTGATGCCGACGATTGAATTCTCCATCAAGCTACCAATGGTCATGCTTAGCGGAATTGTATGGATGAGTATAGCGAACATGAGCAAGTAAACGGATGGACTTTGACCGATGGACGGATGGACTAAATTACGAAGCACTAGAAAAAATAGATAACCAATGAGTACCCCTAGAATGATTCCAAAAGACTTGTACATCTTCAACGCGTTTGGAATGATATCAACTGCAAGTAACCCCACTAAAAATCCACCACAGAGGAGTGATAATCCTGCTTTTGAATTTTGGAATAGCTTAGATACTAGCCAAGCAATTCCACCCCCGATGCTTATACTGAAAAAAAGAAATCCACCAAGTATCATTGCGCTCATCTACATCATTCTCCCGCCCAATTCATTTCATAAAACCTGTCTACAAAATATATGCAGTTCAATGGTTTGTATGAAAATACCATAGTTGAAAAACGAATATAGGAAGGAAGCTTTTATTTATAGAGGAACCTTCACTAAAAAAGCCAAGATTGAGCACGAGGCTCGATCTTGGCTTTTCCTTGTAACTATTTTTTCTTTTTCTTATCATAAGGTCTTACCATTAATCCCATCTCTTTACGTTCTTGATCAAGGGCTTTATAGAACGAGATCATCATAAAAATGATGACGAAAGAAAAGGGAAGAGCGGCGATGATCAATGCATTCTGGAGCGCGTTCAGTCCGTTGGCAGAAAGAAGGATGGTCGCAACTGCCGCTTGAGCGATACCCCAAGTTAATTTTACGATATTTTTCGGATTAAGGGATCCAAATGTTGTTTGCATACCGAGTACGAATGTAGCTGAGTCCGCGGATGTGATGAAAAAGATTGCAATGAGTATGATCGCTATAATCGACAGCATCATTGACATCGGCATCTGATTGAAAACGGCGAAAAGCGTCTCTTCAGTTTGCAGACCGGATAGATCGGTGCCTTTCATTTGTACATCCATTGCGGTGGCACCGAAAACGGAAAACCAGAAAAAGCTGAGCAAAGTAGGCAATAGCAGGACACCGACTAGAAATTCCCGGATAGTCCGGCCGCGCGATACACGGGCAATGAATATGCCGACGAAAGGAGCCCAAGAAATCCACCAAGCCCAATAAAAAATCGTCCAATCATTAATCCAAGCACGGTCGCTGTCATTAAGCGGTGCAGCTCGGAAACTCATACGGGGCAAGTTTTGTAAGTAGGCACCAATCGTATCTGTAAATGTATTGAAGATTAACAAAGTAGGTCCGAGAACAACGACAAGCACAAGTAATACTACTGCGAGTACCATATTAATGTTAGACAAATACTTTATCCCTTTTCCTATGCCAGACCAAGCAGAGGCAATAAATAAGATTGTTACAATCACGATAATTATTACTTGAACTGGGAAACTGATGGGTAAATCGAACAGATAGGCTAATCCGCCATTTATTTGAATGGCGCCAAATCCTAACGTTGTTGCAACCCCTACCACTGTCGCGAATACGGCGAGTACATTAATTAGCGTACCTAGTGAGCCATCCATCCGTTTACCGAAGAGCGGCTTTAATGTGGAGGAAATTAAACCGGGTTCACCCTTACGAAATTGGAAATAAGCAAGAGCCATAGCAACGACAGCGTAAATTGCCCATGCATGGATGCCCCAATGGAAGAAAGTGAAACGCATTGATTCACGGAAGGCAGCGTCGGTTCCAGGACTCTCCGTTGCTGGGTTAATGGCGAAATGGGATAAGGGTTCCGCTGCTCCCCAAAAGACTAGCCCGATCCCCATACCGGCCGAAAAGAGCATAGCAAACCAGCTCATCCGGGAATACTCTGGTTTTTCATCAGCCTTACCGAGTGTGATTTGTCCCATCGGACTAACGATGAAGTACAAGCAGAACAATACAATCCCGGTAACAACGAGTAAATAATACCAACCGAATGAGGAAGTGATGAAATCTTTCATGTTATTTGTTACACTTTCAAAGCTTGCGGGTGCAAAAGCACCGTATGCAACTGCTAATATTACTAGTAAGACGGAAATCCAAAAAACGTTTGAAACCTTTTTCATTCAATCACCTATGTTTCTTATGGGATTTTGTTGCAAGTCATTTAGATAAAGCTTGTCCATTTTTTATCATTACCATGCACACATTCCTACTTTCATACCCTTTAACTACCGTTGTTAAACAGTAGAAATTCAATAAAAAAACGATTTCATTGTTAAATGAAATCGTTTTTTTCATCGACTGTAAAGTGCAGAGTAGTGATTGCTAACTGAGAAAGCGTGACTAAATAATTTGATAAGCTGAACATATGGATATGGCGAGAGGTATCCCCTAAAGCCGCAGCTGTTCAATGGAATTTTTTATGTCAACTTATACAGTTACATTAAAAACAAGAGAATTTGTCGATTCGATTAAGGTCGATGCCCATGTATTCCCATCTTCTTTGTCTATTGCGCCATCTGTAGCCTGCAACAGAGGTTCTTCCGACAAATACAGGGAAAAACCAAAAACCTTGTCTTCTCGATAACCAGACGTAAGTTTGACGGTAGAGACAGCCGCGGATTGCACCTGGATCTACTGCGAACAATTGAGTACTAGGATAAGCGGGAACGGTGTTTGGCGGAGGAGATGATGGACCTTGTTGGCCGCCTTGTTGGCCCGGCGGATGTCCTGGAGGTCCAAATCCTGGCATTCCTTGCCCCGGCGGATGTCCTGGAGGCCCAAATCCCGGCATTCCTTGGCCCGGCGGACGTCCTGGAGGTCCGAATCCCGGCATTCCTTGACCAGGTGGAGGTCCCGGAGGCCCAAATCCCGGCATCCCTTGGCCCGGCGGTCTTCCCGGTGGTCCAAATCCTGGAGCTCCTTGTCCGGGCGGTCGTCCTGGTGGATTAAGCCCTTGCATACCATGCCCCGGTTGAAAAGCAAACATTTCCTGCTCCGGCATCCTTTGCTCCGGCGAAAAGTTTTGCATATCGTATCCTGACATCCCTTGGTCCGACGAAAAGTTTTGCATATCAAATCCTGACATCCCTTGGTCCGATGAAAAGTCTTGCATATCGTAGCCTACCATCCCTTGCACCGGCGGAAACCCTTGCGTTTCGAATCCTGACATTTCTTGCCCCAGTGGAAAGTCTTGCATACCTTGTTCCAGCATACCCATTCCAGGTGGCCATCCAGCAGACGCATATCCCGGTGTATCTTGTGCCGGATTTCCCTCATATCCTTCAGGTAATCTAGGGAACCATTGCGGCTCTTCTTGCCCATCTGGTTGCATGTTTACCATTCGTTCACTCCTTCCAAGCGATTCCATCTATCCTATGCAACAATGGGTGAAAAGGAATGTACTTTATTTTCACACGAACTTTTTTAAAGTTTAGAGGTCTTTAGTATATGTAAATGAAAACGATTGAAAACGATGAAAAATAAGGGAAATGTGGTTATCTAGGACCATCAGCGAATCAAAATTTTTCTGGGCTGCTAGTGATGAGAGCATAAATCGCCAATCACGATAATTTGAATCTAATTAGATAGCACTTCCGTAAAAGTAGACAGAACGTAAAGTAGAAGATAATAAGTGTCAAAATGGATAACGCTCTTTGCATACCGTCTATTTCTTGGTCATCTTTTATGTACTCGTTGTTATCTTGTTTGTTGGTTAGGCAATCACGCTTTGTCCACTAGTTAAAGCAGTTACGGAGCGTTCGAGTTGTACGATCTGCGCATCGGAATTCGCTTTGCCTGTCATAATCTCAGCGAGAATTTTTGAACCAAGCATACTATAAACAGTTCCATTGCCTCCATAGCCCAGTAGATAATAATGATTTCTTTTTGTTGGATGTTCTCCTATGAATGGTAAGTTATCTAGCGATTCTCCGAATGTTGCACAATACGCGTAGTCAATTTCAATCGGAAGTTCCGGGAAAAGTGCCTCTAGTTGTTTTTTTAAGTTTTCACCGCGCTTCATAATTGCTTCATTTGAAAAAGGGGCTTGGGGTTTAGCCTCATCGAGCCCGCCTACAATGATTCGGTTGTCGACCGTTGTCCGCATATAGAGATAGGGACGCTTTGATTCCCAAATCAGCGCATTTTCATGCCAAATCGAGGAAGCGTCTAGTGGTTCAGTGACAATGACATACGAACGGTTAATGTCGGCACCGATCCGTTTTCCTACCGGAAGCGTTTCGTATCCAGTTGTAAAAAGAACTTTATCTGCATGGAATCCCCCTGAAGACGTGGAAATGTGCAACAGTCCGTTTTTGTCGATGACGTCGTCCATGTCCGTAAATTCAAATAGGTGGACGCCCATAGATTCCACCAATTGTAATAGTCCGTTGACGAATTTGTAAGGGTTCACCTCAGCATCGCCATCTGTCACGATTGCCCCAGGTTTTGAAAATGGGAGATGCTTGCCGATTTCGTCTTCGTTCCAATAATCGCAAGGAAATCCGTAACTCTTTAACGTTTCATATTCTTTCCTGATATTTTTCAAATCATTGTCGTCACTTGCATAATAAACGCTTGGCCGGCTGATGAAATCAGGATCAATCGGCAGTCGTTCAGCAGTGTTTTTCAGGTTTTCCATGGCTTCCAAACATAACTGATAAAAACGCACAGCATTCTTTTCTCCGATTTGCTCGATTAATTCATGGAGCATGATATCATTTGAATATTGAAGTAATCCCGTATTTGCCATTGTACTGCCAGTAGCCATCTGCCGCTTGTCTAGCATTGCGATCGAAAGACCTTTGTCAGCCAATGCAAGTGCCGAAAGAGCTCCCGACATCCCTCCACCTACAATAATGACATCATAATGTGACGCGATTTCTACTTTTTTTCGTTCGGGAGGAATTGGCATCGTTCCTGGCCAGTATAAAGAACCTTCGTGAATATGCATACTTACAACCTCCTCTATGTAATCTATTATTCTTTACCCACAAATTAGTGATTGAAAGCATGTTATCATGGATGAAAGCCCTACTAATAAAGTTTGACAGATGGAGGAAGAAGATTAAATGAGTACAGAAGAAAAACCGCATATTTTACTAATAGATGGAATGGCACTCTTATTCCGTTCCTTTTTTGCAACATCGGCGATGGGACATTATTTCCCGAATGAGGCTGGAATTCCGACGAATGCAGTGCAGGGTTTTGCCCGCCATACCATGACAGCGACCTCGATATTCAAACCTACACATATGGCGGTTTGCTGGGATATGGGCGCGCAAACATTCCGCAATGACTTATTTGAAGGATACAAAGCAAACCGGCCTGCACCCGCGCCAGAGCTTGTCCCACAGTTTGATATGGCAAGAAGCGTTTCTGAATTAATTGGCTGGAAAAACTTCGGAGTGCCAGGCATGGAAGCAGACGATCTGATTGGTTCATTCGTTCAGGCATGGGAGGGCAAAGCGGAGATTACAATCGTGACTGGCGATAAAGATATGCTTCAGTTGCTTAGACCGGGTGTCCGTATTGCATTTACGAAAAAAGGTTTTAATGTTTACGATATTTACACAGAGGAACGTTTCATAGAAGAGTATGGAATTACCCCTATCCAGTTTATTGACACAAAAGCATTCACCGGAGATACAAGTGACGGCTATCCTGGCGTAAAAGGCATCGGACCGAAAACTGCACTTAAACTCATTAAGGAATATGGATCGGTAGAAAGCGTGATCCAGTCACTGCATGAGTTAACTCCAGCAATACGGAAGAAAATTGAGCAAGAGATGGACATGCTTCTTTTATCCCGAAAACTTGCAGAAATCCATTGTGAATTGGAAATGAATGATTCAATCGAAACCCTGAAAATACCTGTTTATGATGGAGTTGTGAGGGAACTGATAGACAGAGAAGGATATTCTATGATTGTTAGACAAGCGGATTCGCTTTTTTTTATAAAATGATCTAAGGGGGATGCATGTGAAAAAACATTTACAACATATGCGCATAAAAATTGCGGCGGAAGCCGATCAGATAGTGCAAGCGGTCTCGGAAAGTCAAAATAACAGATATCCTGTTATGCGGAAACTTGTAAATGTAATGGATCCAGGAAGGGAGAAAATGGTTCGAATGTTTGCTGACACCCTGATTATGGATGAATCGGAAAG
>DYWT01000030.1 GCA_020742515.1 Sporosarcina psychrophila | reverse complement strand
TCGACGCTTTGTGGATACCTCCCGCGATAAGCCAGAAAGGAGATCACTTTCAGTCTTATCGCTCCGGCTACCACGAAGTCGCGCCTTCGCTGGATGGTCTATGTGAGAAAGCGCATTTCATTAGCTGTGATGAAATCTGCAATCTGGAGTGTGTCTTTCTTGACTCTAATTCTATATATTGAACTATTGAATCCGGTATATAAACTGAGCGAAGGCGCCTTAGCAGGGGTAGCCGAAGCCATAAGACTGGCGGCGTAGCTGCTTGGCTTATGGCGGGAGGCATCCCCTAGCGCCGTAGCGGTTCAGAGGAATTCTTTATTTCAATTTATATATTATCAAAACGTAATCACCTTATAATCTCGGAATATACATCTCAAAAATCACATTTCTCTCGATAATGAACACCCTAGCGCGGGCGCGGCAAAGGGGTCGCCGAAGCCGTAAGACTGGATGCGAAGCGCTAATCCAGGCTCACGGCGAAAGGCATCCCCAAAGCGCCAAGCGATCTACAATCCATACCTCAAATTACAACTCTCTCATTATTGAGCGCCACAGCAGATTCAATGGGATTCTTTAATTCAAAATTTATAGCATTTGACCACGCACGATATAGAAAACGTCAAACCCAACTAAAATCCCTATCAACAGTCCAATTATCATTTTCTTCGATTAGGGCTACTAAAGATAAAATTTAGAGAAAGGATGGAATATTACAAAAGGCATTGCCGATTTACACTCGGTTGGATATGATTGTCTATAGGGGAGGGGAAACATTCAATGGCTACTGATCATGAAGAGTTATTCGATAAGGAAAGACAAAATGATTCAACTATGAAAGTAGAAAGAAAACATGGAGAACCCACTGCAGCTTTCAAAGGAGCTTCCTTGGTAGCGCTATTAATAGGTGTATCAGCTTATCTCTTAGGTTTGTATAATGCAGCCATGGAATTGAATGAAAAAGGATATTACTTTGCAATTTTAATATTCGGACTCTACTCGGCTGTATCCTTACAAAAAGCTGTAAGAGATAAAGAGGAAGGAATCCCAGTTACGAACATTTATTATGGCATTAGCTGGTTTGCACTTACTATATCTATTTTATTAATGGCTATCGGTTTATATAATGCAGGAAGTATTATCTTAAGCGAAAAAGGGTTTTATGGTATGGCTTTTGTTCTTAGTATATTTGCAGCGGTAACAGTTCAGAAAAATGTTAGAGATACACAAAAAGCAAGGGAAATAGATTGAGTCACTATCCGTTAATTTGATGATTTTATCTAATGAAACGAGCAAAATCCCGTTCTGAATCTAGAACGGGGTTTTTGCTTGTAAAAAAATACCGGTCACTTCAAATAAAAGCATTAGCCTTCTACAATAAGAAAATTATTTCGGTTAGTTTTTTTTTAGGCAATCCGATTGTTCGGTGCGCTAAGTTAGCTATGAATTCAATTTGAGTTTCCCGGTCAACATTTGATCTGACCTATTAAAACCTAATAGGTCCTTTTAGTGAGGACCTGTTTCCTTTTTAATTTTTCAAACCTGATAGATATAGAAAAGCGCAACTTATTGTTTATACACAACTTTATGCGACGCGAATGGGACCTTATGTAAATCTCACTTTTTTTGAACAAAGGGTGAACGAAACAGCAAATATTCCTTGAAAAGGCTAAAATAACTTGAACTCAAGTTCAGAGGATTTTTTCATTCGTGCTATGATTTATTAAGGCAAAGAAAAGAGGTATTTATTTTGAAACTGAAAAATGAACTAAACTACAGCCAATTGACTTATCTAAAAAAAGAAATGACTAGATTCATGCTAGCCTATAAATTTGCGTTAGACGAAGTCAGCACAAAAATCAATATATTGGAAGAAGAATTTCAATTAATACATGAATATAATCCCATCGAACATATTAATACCCGCTTGAAAACACCAGAAAGCATTATACAAAAGGCGATTCGTAAAGATATCGGACTGTCCATGTCTTCCATAAAGGAAAATATGCGGGATATCGCAGGAATTCGTATTAACTGTTCTTTTAACTCTGACATTTATAAACTAAGTGAAATGATTCAAAAGCAAAAGGATATTGAAGTGATTGAGTATAAAGATTACATACAAAATCCCAAACCCAATGGTTACCGGAGTCTTCATTTGATATTAAAAATTCCTGTGTTTATGACAGATCGGGTAGAGCACGTCTTTGTTGAAATGCAAATCAGGACAATTGCTATGGATTTTTGGGCAAGTCTGGAACATAAAATCTTTTATAAGTTCAACAAATCTGTCCCTGAAAAAATAACGAAAGAGTTGAAAGAAGCTGCGGAATCTGCCAACGAATTAGACCAAAAGATGGCGAATCTTCATAAAGAAATCAATGAAATTAAACGAATGGATGAAGAGTTTACCACAACTCTTTTTAATGAAAAAAATGAATTCAATATCCCGCTTAAATTTTTGGAAATGATGAATGAAAGTAGCAAAATTAGCCCGACTAAAGTATAGCTGGTATTTCGGTTCTCATTTAAAGCGCACGCCATTCGTTTTCAATCATGAATGGGAGATGGGTTTGAAAGTGAACTGTTGGAAGATGCTGTTTGTTCCCAAGTATGGGGCAAACAGTTTTTTCATTTTATATGGGATAAACCATGATTTCCACTTTGATATTGGATACTTAGTAAAAACTTTTGTACTTAATAATCTTTGTCTAAAACTAAAAGGATATGTTTATAACAATAAGTTCATAACAAAAAACGATAATATTTTATTGTAATTCGATAAATATGGTGCTAAAATAAAATTAATAATAAATAAGTGAGGTGCTTTTTATGAAACGAGGTTCAACACTATTTTTAAGGATGGCTGTTATTCTAATGGGAATCCCAGTTCTTGCTTTGTGTATATTTGGGTTATATAAGCTAGCCAGTAATCCAGTAAACCCGGATTATGCCTATATACTATATCCCATTTTAATAGTTATGTATGTTTCAGCTATACCGTTTTTCATTGCATTGTATCAGGCCTTTAAACTTTTAAGCTATATTGACAAGAACCAATCTTTCTCTGAGTTGTCTGTTAAGTCTCTTAAGAATATCAAATTTTGTGCAATTACGATTAGTATTTTGTATATGGTCATTATGCCATTTGTATTTCTCGTTGCAGATCTAGATGATGCACCTGGTCTTATCATAGTTGGAATGGTTCCTGCTTTTGCTTCAATGGTTATCGCAGTCTTTGCTGCCGTTCTACAAAGACTTTTGCAAGAAGCGATTAATATAAAATCAGAAAATGATTTAACAGTCTGAGGTGAAAACAATGGGAATAATAATCAATATTGACGTGATGTTGGCTAAAAGGAAAATGAGCGTGACAGAACTTTCGGAGAGGGTTGGAATAACAATGGCTAACATTTCCATACTGAAAAATGGAAAGGCAAAAGCAATTCGATTATCAACTTTAGAAGCGATTTGTAAAGCTTTAGACTGTCAGCCTGGAGATATTTTAGAATACCGAAGTGATAAAGACACTCAAATTTAATGAATTGTCAGTGTTTAATGCGGAAAGAAAAAGAATGACTTCTTTTTCCGTTATTACAAAAAAGGGGAGTTACTCATGAATTTAACCGTTCAAAAGTGGAGGCACAAATCATGAGAGCACTAAAACAACTCGTTCGTTTTGGTTGGGAGCAGGCGCTATCATGTTTGTTTCCTGTCGTGATTTTTGCCTCTTTAGCTATTACACAATTCATCCCACTTCCCCTCCTTCCACGTTATGACTGGCTGCTCATTATCTTCCTTCTAATGCAGTGGTGGATGGTGCGTTCTGGTCTTGAAACACGGGATGAACTAAAGGTTATCACGTTGTTCCACCTTATTGGACTTGCTCTTGAACTTTTCAAGGTACATATGGGCTCCTGGTCTTATCCAGAAGAAGGATATTTTAAAATCTTTGGAGTACCCTTATATAGTGGCTTCATGTACGCGAGTGTAGCGAGTTATCTTTGCCAGGCGTGGCGGAGGTTAAAGGTTGAACTGGTTAAGTGGCCACCATTTTTGGTAGTTGTGCCCCTTGCAGCTACTATTTATTTGAATTTTTTCACCCACCATTATTGGATCGATGTTCGCTGGTGGTTATCTGGACTTGTAATTATCGTCTTTTGGCAATCATGGGTCACATACGAGGTTGTCGGAACCCGTTACCGTATGCCGCTCGCATTTTCATTTGTGCTCATCGGACTTTTTATATGGATAGCCGAAAATATTGCAACGTTCTTTGGGGCTTGGGAATACCCAAACCAAACCGACGCATGGAGTCTCGTCCATCTAGGAAAGGTAAGTTCATGGCTCTTGTTAGTGATTGTTAGCTTTCTTATAGTAGCGACGTTAAAACAGGTTAAGGGGAAAAGTTCCACCAAGGTAGATGCTAGTCCATTTTAATAGCTGTTAAGAACCCTATTGAACAAAGCGCGGGTCCACTAGCTTTTCTTCAACAGGTCCATCGTGTTTAAGCCCTGTACTTTCAATAACGTGTAGGAGCATCTCACTTTCAGGAGAATAACTGATATGTAACTTGATGCCCAAGGGTTCGCCATGTTGAACCACCCAGGGGAGATGACCTTTTACAACAAATCGAGCTCTTTCAAGGAAATAATTTTTTGAGTCAAATTTGCAAATGTAATATTCTTTTTCATAAGAAACACCTCTCCTTGTATTTGAATGTTCGCACTTTCATTTTACAAAAAGAGGGTTTCTTTTTGTATTACATTGTCTTTTTACGCTAAATCAACACGCTTGGTTCAGCATATATAGACGAGTACTTTAAAAGTTTTACCCTTGTCGGGTTATCGAATTAACCCTCTGTCTGCATTTCAATTTGTCGGACAACCCGTTCTCCCATTTCCGGCGATGCATTGTACAGATACGTCAAAACAATGCGTCGTGTCTCATCGGATATGCCGGCAAGATCAGCAGAAAGATTATTTACTAGGTGATTTTGTTGCTCAGGGGGAAGAGCATGATAATATTGCCCGGCTTGCGTAAAATCATCCGGTTTTGGCAAATCGGATCGTTCAAGATGCCCCTCCACAAATCTGCCGTTGCCGCTTGTCACTTGTGTTGCTGGTGTCCAGTCTTCCTGATGATTGATAGGTATTTTGCGAAAATCTGGTCCAAGCCGCCGCCGCTGGGAATCCGAGTAAATATTGGCGCGTCCCTGCAGCATCTTATCATCTGATAATTCGGCCCCTTCCAAAAGATTGGACGGTGAATATGCCAGTTTCTCCACTTGTTCCATATAGTTATCCGGGTTGCGGTTCAACGTCAAGCGGCCAACAGGCATCATAGGGTACTGCTGTTTATCCCAAACTTTTGTATCATCCAATGGATCATAAGGAAGAGTGGCTTCATCTTTCGGATTCATAAGCTGCACATAAAGCCCATATACAACAGGCTCTCCCTTTGCTAGGGTATCATACAAATCCTGACCTGCAATATCTGGGTTCTCGCCATTCCATCGGGCGGCTTCTTGTGCATCTATATACTGCTCCCCAGCATAAGGAACCCAGTGATATTTTACATAACTGCGTACCCCCTCCCCGTTCTTCCAAACGTAGGTATTCACACCATAACCCGGCATGTGGCGAAAGCTTTTTACTGTGCCTGCATCAGAGTAAAGCCGAACAACAAAATGGGTTGATTCTGGCGCTCTGGCTATGAAGCTCCAGAACCGTTCGGGATCCATCAAGTTATTTACGGGCGAGGGTAAAAAAGCTTGAATGGTCTCTGGAAAACGTATAGCATCTCGTACTAAAAATACAGGAATATGGTTGAAGACCAAATCAAAAATACCCTCTTCAGTATAAAACTTAGTAGAAAATCCACGCACATTTCGTGAGGTATCCGGAGTACCTTTATTGCTTACAGCAAGCGAAAACCTCACCGTGACTGGAACTCGCTGCCCAGGATTTTGTAAGAAGCAGAGCTTTGTGTAGTTTGCCATAGAATACACAGTCTCAAAGTAACCAAAAGCACCAAAGCCTTTAACATGCACTGGTCTTTCTAAAATTGTTGAATGGACAAAGGTCTCCAATGTTTCATGTAAAATACTGTCCTGCTCCAGTACAGGACCTCTTTCACCTACAGTCTGTGAATGCATTTCCTCAGCCCAAAATTTTGATGCATTTCTGTTTAGATGCGTGGAAGAACCTGATTCCCCTCCATTGTTTTCTCTCATAGCTATTCCTGCCTCCTGTACCCACAAGTTAACTCCCAACGGTACACTATTAGTTATGTGAGGCTCCATACAATTATGAATTCATACATCTGGATAACCACAGAAAATGTATTGCCATTCTTTACAAACGTGACATTTCAAACAAACACGTTTGTTCAAATCCTTTTGATTGGATTAGTTATTCGTCCTACTTGCTAATTAGATAACCTCTCCCATTTATACGATAATACAAGGATATATAATACGATTTTATCGCATGAATGAAAGAGGTGCTATCATTCATGCGATAATTTCAGCCAAAAAACCAAGCGAGGGAAAAGCGTATGCAGATGCTTTTTCTGTCAGACGTCACGTAGGCTATTTAGAAAACCATCTTCCTCAATTTTCAGTCAACAACTTTTTGATAAAGACCATTATTTTTAATGTATTCGTAGCAAGAGCCTGGCAATAAATACTGCGGTTCTCCCCCCATTGCAAATTCTTCTCGAATATACGTCGAACTTATTTCCATTGCTAATCCTTTATCTAACAATTGGAATCTACCATCATCATGATTACGTAGAATAGGTGATTTCGAAATCGTGCTCAGAATGTCAATCCCATTTCTAGCCATCACGATAAATTTATTTCGACTAATTAACTCTTCCGCCAATCGCCATTCTCCCTTGCCGATATCCACCAGTAAATCAGCACCCATGATGAAATAAAAATCTGCATCAGGGAACGTTTCTTTGAAATACTCCATTGTGTAATACGTATAGTGATCTCCTGGTAATACTTCTAGTTCGTAATCATCCAAGATGAATTTAGGATTATTGTCAATTGCTAACTTAACCATTTCCACTCGATGCTTGTTTTGCGTTTGCACTTGTTTATCTAACCGTTTGTTCGATGAAGGTAGAAAAATAACATAGTCCATTTTTTTACGATGGGCCACTGTTGAGGCAGTCCACAAATGAACGTTGGTCACAGGGTCGAAAGAAGAACCGTATATACCGATTTTCATGCCTTTTTCAAACACTTTCTTGATGTCTTTCCCAGGATTTAGCTCTTGAAGATGTGCTTTTAGTTTTTCTGTCTTTTGCAACATAAGTCATTCCTCCAACGTGTAGTTTTTGTATTTCTTCATTAGCTATTTAGCTCCTGTACTTTTTCTTGTTCCTCACGAATATTTCTCATTTTATTATCCCAACATTTCTGACTTAAATCCACAGGATACTGTTCTGGATTCAAGGTACGCTTATATTCATCCCACAGAA
>DYWT01000029.1 GCA_020742515.1 Sporosarcina psychrophila | reverse complement strand
ATCAGTGCGCCAGAAATCATTGCGGCACACGTCGATAGCAACGGAACGGCCCATCCCAATTTAAAGTCAAGATTAGACAATTTCGAAGTTTCAGCCACTCAACAATTGCAACAGAAGGCTGATCAATCTTTTGTTGATAGTCAATTGTCAGCGATAGTTAGTGGTGCGCCAAAAGGTACTTATACCGACTTGGCATCGTTACAAACAGCCTATCCAGATGGTGCAGAGGGCATTTTCTTAGTGTTGTCTGATGGTCACTGGTATTACTGGAATGATATGACAAACGCATGGACTGATGGTGGAATTTATCAGGCGACTACCTCTAATGATTTCCCAGCAACAAACGATGCGGTCAATGGTAATTTTTCGAATAGTATCAGTGGTTGGGGACAAGCTGGCGGACAGTTATCGGCAGCGGATAATGAATTGACTTATAAAGTTGTCAGCTTATCGGCAACCGCTCGAATTGAAAGAAACGTTGATGACGCAGTACCCACGCATAAATATTATATGAAGCTTGACATTTTACCTAAGTATAGCACGACAACATATTTTCAAATCGGCGATAGCGTTAACGACAATGCCACATTGACTCCGAACGTTTGGAATAGATACTCCCGAATAGCGACTGCAATATCAAACACACGTTTTAGGTTGTATCATCGCACAAATGCGAGCTATGCGGTAAACGATACTTTTAAAGTTAAGGACGTAATGATTATTGACCTCACAAAAACTTTCGGAGCGGGAAGTGAACCTGATGTGACGGAAATGGACCGAATTATGTCTAAATATCCCAATTTGTTTTTTGAAGGTTCGGTCGGTACGTTGTTAACGAACAAAGATTTGTACGAAGATTTTACATCTTACTTAACGACAGAAAATAAAGAATGGGTGGTATAAATGGCTGACAAAATGATGAGAATCGCCGGCAGGGGAAAAGACGGTAAAGCTAAGGCTTTAAGTGTAAATAACGCGGGAGACATTTATGTGTCAAATAAATCAGATCTGTTAATTGACAGTACGATAGACGTCACAAATGTCGGCTGGCATGTGTTTGGTGAAACAAGCGGTCGAGCGCATCAAAAAATACTGGATATAAGTAATTATAAAAACTTAACGATTTTATTAGAGTCTAAAGGTACGGTTGCACCGGGAGAGTTTTCAATTGTTCTGTTTACCAAAGCGGGTAGGATTACAAACAATGACCGACCGTTTTCGGATGATGACTTTTATTATCAGACATCTGTTAAAATTTTAAACTCAAATGGTAAGTTTGTACTTACAAATTCAGACTATCCAATTTTTGATATGCCGAAAATCGGTATACAAGTATACTTTGCATCTGTTCCCGCAGGTGCAAAAATTAGATGTAGAATTTTAGGAGGCAATTAATATGACAACTTATAGTTACAAAACGGAAGGTAATCCGATTAAACTAATTCCAAATGGCGATGGTACGTACTCTATTTCGACAGCGATAAACAATAGCTTATTTCCAGATAAAATAACGGTAGAAGAAATTAAAAGCGTTGAGAACTTAAATAAAAAAGCATATTTAACACAAGAACCATCATTGCTAACAATACCAACGCCTGACGGAACTGGATCCGCAACACACCCATCTGTATTGCGGTTTAGAACAAAATGGAATGGATATACTTGGTGGATGGCGTTTACACCTTACGCAAGCACGGCCGAGGAAAATCCATGTATAGTCGCTTCTAATGATGGCGTGACGTGGGTCGTTCCAACGGGGTTAACTAATCCAGTTTTTGGCGCTCCGTCGGTCGGTTATAATTCAGATACGGATTTAATTTACTTAAAAAATGGCGATAAGTTAAGGATGTACTTTAGAGAGTACACGGCTGAATCGAAAAAAATTTGGCATAGCGAATCAACCGATGGCGTTAATTGGAGCGCTAAAGTACTATGTATTTTTCCTGAAGATTTTACAGATGCAATATCGCCATCTATTATTTATACGGATAAATACTATATGTATGTAGGATCTCCGCTTGCATATTATGAGAGTGTGGATGGTATAAATTGGTCTAACTACACCCTTTGTAATACAGGAATCGAAAAATTTGGAGATGTTTGGCATCCAATGGTTTGGGCAGACGCTACTAAATTAAGGATGGTAGCGTGCGTTAGAAAAAAAGGCGTCAATGTTACCTCGCGATCCTCGCAAGAAGACGAATTATATTACGGTGAGAGCGTTGATGGCGTGAATTGGGAAATAGAAACAAATGCTTTGCTTAGACGTGAGCCAGGCAAAAACTTTGACGAACGAGTTTATCGTGCGTCGGTAGTGCCATACGGGTCTGAATTGACAATTATGTTGAGTGGACTGACCACAAATTTAAGCGAGAGAATTGGATATTCAAAAATGAGGTTAAATACTTGAACAAAACATTAAATTACTTATGAGCATTGACAGAATATTAACAAAATTCATTCCACACATAACTTTTATTTGGTATGATGCTTGTATCTGATTAAGAAAGGTGAAAATTAAATGCTCATAAATTTATTTTTTTTAACTCTATTACTATTCAGTTCGTTGTACTCAACTTCTCAATTTAACGGCATAGGTAACATAATAATTGCTCTACTAATAATCGGTTTTGTTTGTATACCTGTGTTGTATCAAAAAAAGGACGCAAAGGTCCACCTTGCTTCATTAGTGATTTTTTTCTTACTTTTACTCAGTGGCGTAATCTCAACTTTTGTGAATCTTGACGTTGGATTGCTAATTAATTTTTCTGTTCTTTTTTTATTATATTTGGTTTCTACAGCCGGGATGTCGTCTTTTGGTGTTGATGCCAATGATTTAGTTTATAAAGCTACTTTGATAACGCATATACCTTTAATATTTGTACCTCTTTTGGTGGATGGGATTAATCGAACTCCGTATTATGGTATTTTTTACAACCCTAACTCTTTCGGTTCTGTAGTAGCTACTTTATTCGGTTTTGTTTTAGCTGTTTTTTTATACAAAGCTGAACAGAAATTTACGGACAACGAAATAGATTCCTCCATCAAGTGGGAATTTTTATTTTTAATTTTACTTGCTTTTTTAGTTGTTATTTCTGGAAGTAGAACAAGTGCATTAACATTGCTAGCCATGGTTGCCATTGGCTTTTACTTAATATTTGTAATGTTAATTAAATTTAATAAGCTTAAGCCGTTTTTAAAAATGATTTTATCAACTCTTTTATTAGGTGGATTAGTATTGCTAATTATAAGACTAACCCCTTTTTATGATTATTTAATGGAGAATATTATTGGCAAATTCATCGTTAAATCTACACGAGGTGATGTGTTAGACATGAGAGGACTGGTATGGCAGCAAACAATAAGAGAGGCTAGATTGTTTGGAAACGGTGGTAATTACTTTGTAACAGAAACTGTTGCGGCTTCTCATAGTACTTACTTTTCTGTATTAGGAGAGTATGGATGGATTCCGTTCTTGTTGTTTATGATGTTGATGTTGTATATGCTCTATAAATCATATAAATTCGCAAAGAACAATGTGGTTTACAAGTACAAGTATTTACCTCTATTGGTAAGTTCATCTTTTTTGATTTTATCATTTGCAGAAGCGATGATGTTTAAGTTGAGTATGATAGCAATGTTCTTGTTATTTGGTAATATCCTTAATGGCAATGCTAAAAAAGGGAAAGACGCATCATTTTTAAGCTCTGGAATAAAAAAAATAAAATTACCGAAATACAGAATAGTTTTACGTAAATAAATAGTTTATTGAGCCATAAAGCTGATGAAATGAAAATAAAATGAAAACGAAAGAGACGGTCAATAAAATGATTGTCTCTTTTAATATACCAAGGACGCTCTTAATCGAGTGTCCTTTTAATTTACTCAAAAAGGAGCGTGAAAAATGGATAGTATGCAATGGATGGACTGGATTATAAAGTTAGCATCGCTCATGACGGCTATTGGAGTATTGGGGAATGTGCTTATCAAATTTTATAAAAAGTATGTAACAGATCCCGACCAAAAGATGGCTGAAAAAATCCAGAAGGAATATACAGAATCGCTAAAGGCAAGTGTTGAACCGCTGACCGAATCGATTGCTTTATTGAATACCAATTTATCGGAAAGTAAAGAAGATAGAAGAGGTATCCACGTCAAACTGAATGACCATGATGGCCGTATTATTGTATTGGAAAAAATTAATGGTGTCAGAAAGGATGGGCATAATGAAACTGAAAAATGAAACGTATGACTTGCTCAAGTGGATTGTGCAAGTTTTTTTGCCTGCATTTATTACTTTTGCTGGGGTAGTTGGCCAGACGATGTGCTGGGCAAACACTGACACATTTATGACTCTAGTAGGAGCATTTACTTTGTTTCTAGGGACTTTGTTGGGGATTTCCAATAGTAAGTTCAAGAAGGAGGTAGAATAATGAGTACAATCTTAGTTATTGCAGGGCATGGTAAAAACAGGGATGGTTCGTTTGATCCTGGTGCTACTGGTTTTATTACGAAAGGCGAACATAAGTATTACGTTGAGAACTTTTTCCCAGCAGTTCGTAAATATCTACCAACTGGACATAAAGTAGTATTGTTCAGCGACTACAATGTATA
>DYWT01000028.1 GCA_020742515.1 Sporosarcina psychrophila | reverse complement strand
TAATATAAAAAAATAGTCAATGGCAAAACTGCCTCAGAACTAGTCTCTAAGGCAGTTTTGTGTGTTTATCTATAAAATGAGTTTGTTGTTGTTCCAGGTGCTTTTTCGCCTTTTTTTACTAGCTTGATTTGAATCGCTTCTAGTCGTTTAGCAAGGCCTTCTGAACCGGATGGTGATCCATTTTTAGCCCAGCCTGTCCAACCATAAGTTTGGATATGAGTACGATAGTAAATATCATACTGATTAGCCATCTCACCTGTCAAATTTATTTTAACCGCTTCAAGACGCTTAGCTTCGCCAACAGTTCCACTTATTTGATTATTGGAAACTTTCGATAGCCACCCATAAGTTTGTGCGTGTGCTTGATATTGAATACCACCTTCATAAGGTATAGACGGTAATGTTATCTTAATAGCTTCTAATCTCCTTGCTTTTCCAAGAGTTCCTGATAATGCACCATTTTGAACATAGGAAGTCCAACCATCATATTGCAGTTGAGTGGAATAACTAACTTGAGGATTAGTAAATACTTTAAAAGATGTTTTTGACATGTCTACTGGATTGTCACCCTTCCAAGCAAGTTTTATTTCAATCGATTGAATTTTCTTGCCGTAGCCCTCTGTTCCCGCAGCTTCTCCGTTTTTAGCCCAGCCAGACCAGCCAATCGCTTCAGTATAGGTTCTATAAAAAATGTCATAACTATTAGCTGTTGCACCTGCTAGATTCATTTTTATAGCTTCCATTCTTAAACCTTTTCCTGTATTGCCTGTTGAGTTTCCTTCTTTGATATTATTTACCCAGCCCGTTTTTTGAATATGGGCAGAATATGTAATACTTAGATTACTATCATCAGGAAAAGAAACTTTTAAATCTTCCATTCTTAGATTATCACCGACATGACCTAATGTTAAATTAGAACCACGTTTAGTCAACCATCCAAACTTTTGCATGTGATACTCTGTTGTTAAAACAGGCACATTATCATATTTTGCTAAATTGTATGTTTCAATAATCGAGATGAGTTTTCCTGGATAATCTGGATCAGTTGCGTAGCCTGCATCACTTAGAGCTTGAGCAGCTTTTCGGTAATCTTTCTCACCAACAACATGCTTGTAATTTTCTTTTCGCCACTCGGTACTTGTAAAGAATGCTGCATGATCGTTGATACTTTCTAACCAATTATTATATTTTCTAAAATCGGCTAGTGTCGTAATCCATTTACCGTTTACAAACTCTTTCGTATAGGCTTGGTAGATTTGTCCTTTCCAATCGTTAGAAGACTTAATACCAAATAAATTGTTAGCATCTTGAGCTAGTCCACTCAGTCCCCAGGCAGACTCTAACGCTGCTTGTGCCATCATAATAGAAGGTAGAATCTTTGAATCTACGCTACTTTCAATTGCAGCTGGTATAATATTATCTAGAAATGCATCCACATATGCAATCCCACTAGAGAACGTTCTTATCCTAGCACGACTATTTTTAGTTTGGATATCTTCAGCCATGATTTGCATAGCTAGATCATGGATTGCTTCTTGATCATACTTAATTTCTTCTTCAATAACTTCTTCTGATTCACTTTCTAAATCAGCCTCTAAATCAACCTCTTCTGATTCATCCTCTGTCATTTCTTCAACAGGTTCAACGAGACTTTCTTCTAAAGTGGGTTCAACTTCAATCACATTCTCTTCAATTTGATCTTCTTCTATTTCTTTAGTAGTCTCTTCAGGCCTTTCATCGTCAGAATGCTCTACCTCAAGTTCATTGCTGCTTTCTACTTCTGTTATATCTAGCTCTTGTTGCTCACTCTCAGTTTGCTCTATAACTGTTGTTGCAAAAACTGGTGCAAATGAATTTGTTAAAAAACTGATACTTAGCAACATGGTTACTGCTTTAATTTGTTTGTGTTTAGTCATTAATAAAATACTCCTTTACTGTCTATATCACTTAAAAACTCTCATACTCATAATAACTGTTATGAGTACGAGAGTTTATTTTATTGGAAATACTTAGCAACACCATTAGCAAGAGCTTTCGCCAATGTTTCTTGATAACTAGCTGTCTTTAATTTATTTAATTCCGTTTGATTACTCATAAAACCAAATTCAACTAATATAGCAGGTATACTCGTTTCTCTCAAAACAGCAAATGTATCTCTTTGAACACCTCTATTAAAGGCTCCTGTTGCTGAAACAAGTGCGTTCTGAACAGCGTTAGCTAATTGTTGACTTTTCAGTAATCGGGTCGGATCATTATGCATCAGCTTATTAATAGCTGGTTGGTACTCTGGATCATATTCATACCAGAATGTTTCGATTCCGTTCACATAAGAGTTTCCAGGCATTGCATTGTTATGAAGACTGATAAAAATATCAGCTCCAGATTCATTAGCCCTTTTAGAACGCTCTGTTTTATGGTCAATAAAAACATCTGAAGTTCTAGACAAAATAACTTTAAAACCAAGTGCTTTTAGATATTTATCTACTCGTTTTGCGATTTGGAGATTTAGATCCTTTTCTTTAACCTCATAATAGTAAGCGCCACTATCAGATCCACCATGTCCCACATCTATGAAGACAATTTTAGGCGTATACTTTTTAAATGCTTTATCAGCGTCTACAGTCGGTCCTGCTAGACCTTTCTCAACTAATTTAATTTCAATACTCTCTAAACGTTTTTCCATACCTTCTGTCCCGGCAGGCATACCATTTTTAGCCCAGCCCAACCAGCCATAGGACTGTGCATGAACACGGTAATAGACGTCATAATGTTTAGCAATCTCACCAGTTAGATTGATTTCAATAGCTTCTAAACGTTTAGCTTTCCCTTCTGTTCCACTCAGCTCACCGTTAGATACTGTATTCATCCAACCATAGCTTTGGACATGAGTACGGTAACTAATTCCACCAGAATATTGGTCTTGATTGAGACGGATTTTTAAAGCTTCCATTCGCAACGCTCTATTAGATGTTCCGTTAGCCTTCCCATCTTTCGTATCAGCTAACCACCCAATTGATTGCACGTGGGTTGAATAAGACACGCTCGTCTTATCTTTAACTTTATATGCGGAACCATTTCGATTGAAGTAACTTCCTTTGGGTACTATTTTTATTTCAATCGCTTCTGCGCGATAGCTATACCCTTCTGATCCAGCAGGCTCCCCATTTTTGGCCCAACCTAACCAACCCAATTTTTGAACGTGAACACGGTAGTACACATCATAATTTGATGCATTGACACCCGTTAGTTCTAGCTTAATTGCCTCAAGCCGCTTGTTAGCAGCAGGCAAACCATTTTCTTGATAACTCGAAGACCAATCTAACCAACCATTACTTTGCATATGAGCTTGATAACGAATATCAACACCTGGCAGGTTTTGAACCATAACTTTGATTGCTTCAATTCGTTTGGCTTCACCATTCGTACCACTCAAATTCCCATCTGATACTTCTTTTTGCCAATTTTGATTCTCTATGTAAGTTGAATAAGTAACGACAGGTGAAATAAGACGGCTATCTGCTATAAAATAATTATTTTGACTACCTGGAGCTGCTTGTCCCTTTGGAACTAGTACGATTTGAATGGCTTCTAAACGTTTAGCAAATCCTTGTGTTCCAGCAGGTTCTCCATTCTTAGCCCAACCTAGCCAACCATAAGACTGTGCGTGTACACGATAGTAAATATCATAGTTAGTAGCTTCTGATCCTGTCAGTCTGATCTTTATTGCTTCTAATCGTTTCGATTGGTTTTCTGTTCCACTCATTACCCCATTAGATACTTCTGGCATCCAACCTTTTTTTTCAACATGTGTCGAATAAGTAATACCTAAGTTAGGTATTGTGGTATTGATTTTAATAGCTTCTAATCGTTTCGCCTGATTTTCTGTGCCAGATGTTTTACCATCTGAACTCTTCGCAGACCAACCATAGCTTTGAATATGTGTTGAGTATTCGATAAGACCTATTGATTCTGGTGCAATTAAAGAACCGCTCTTCATACTAACTTCTTGTTCGATACTTTCTTTCTGAACGTCACTTTCAATAATTTCTTCTATATCTTCGTCAGCCGTATCATTTTCAATTAGCTCTTCTTCATTTTGGTCTTTTTCTTCTATTTCGTCTACATCTTCTGAAACAGCTTTGTTTAACTCTTGATATTCTTCTTCGCTTATCACAACCGTTTCACCTTCAACGACGGTTATAAAGGAATAAGGGAGTTGTCTTTCTAAGATAATACCTGCTTCATCACGAATAACCATTTGTTCTTTTTTTGAACCATTATCATTTCCTTCGATAAGCTCTAATTCTTCAAAAGTAACGGTCGGTTCAATTTCACTACTATTAAACAAGTCTGATTCTTTTATAAGCAGTCTGACTTTATCAAAT
>DYWT01000027.1 GCA_020742515.1 Sporosarcina psychrophila | reverse complement strand
GGTGAAACGGTCCATTTACTACAACTATGGGTCAATCTTCCAAGCGGTAAAAAAATGACCGAACCACGTTATCAGAACATGCGAGCACAAGATATGCCGGTACGCTCTGAAGAGGGGGCAACAATTCGTGTCTTTTCCGGTTCTTCCGAGGGTATAACTGCTGACACGAAAAATCACGTGCCCGTGACAATGGTTGAATTGATTGTTGAACCGGGAACTACTGTCACACAGGATCTTCCCGGCACCTACAATGGATTCCTTTATATACTAGAAGGTGCAGGGGTGTTCGGCAAGGATAGCACGGAGGGAAAGAAAGGGCAGGTTCTCTGGCTGGAACGTGGAATGGACTACGAACAGACTGAAGTGAAGATTCAAGCACAAGAAAAATTGCATATTATGTTATATGCAGGTCAGCCTGTCGGAGAAAAAGTGGTAGCGCGAGGTCCGTTTGTGATGAATTCAGAAGAAGAGATTGTGCAGGCCTATAAAGATTATAGAGAAGGAAGCTTTGAGTAAATATAAACGCTTCAATTAAGTACAGAATCACAAAGTATGAAATATTCTAATAGGTTTGATATGCTTTTAGTGAAATAAGAAAATGGGAGTTGCTAATATGGGAAGTAAGACGGAACAAGTGGCGAGTTTTAAAGAAGCAATGGGGAATTATCCGACGGGGGTCACTGTCGTTACAGCATATGATGCGGATAAAAAACCGATGGGGCTGACAGTCAATTCATTTGCATCCGTATCTTTGGAACCTTTACTCATTTTATGGTCAATTGATAAAAGAGTATCTACCTATAGCGACTTTCTAAGTACGGAAAAATTTTCGGTAAATATTTTGGCCGAAGATCAAAGCGACTTATGCAGGTTATTTTCCAGTCGGGTTGCCGATCGATTTAGTCAATGTGACTGGAAAGAGTCGGATTTACAGCTTCCAGTACTGTCAAATACACTTGCGGTTTTGCAATGTAAAACGGTACAACAAATTGAGGCTGGAGATCATACAATACTAATAGGTGAAGTGTTAGATATTCAGAATGAAGGTAAAGAACCGCTGCTCTACCACCGAAGAAATATAGGTGCAATCCCAGAAAGTTTTTATAATTAATCGAATCCGTATAAATTTCGGTATAGAAAGGCCTGCCATTAGTTCAATAACTGACGGCAGGCCTATTTGTTATTCGCAAATACCAATCCCACAGATCTCCATATCTATAAACGGATGAGAAATGTACTCTGAATTCTCCAATTAAAGGGGGCATTCCGGACTTCATCGGGACAGTGTCTTTACCGTCTTACTTGCTCCCACACATCTTGTGCGGTATCTACTGTATGGCGTACTTTTTCCCACTGTTGTTCTTCTGTCAGTAGATTACCTTCTTCTGTCGAAGCAAAACCGCATTGCGGGCTCAAACAGAGTTGCTTCAAAGGTACATACTTTGCAGCTTCCGCTATTCTTGCCTTAACTTTTTCAGGGTCTTCCAGTTCGCCGAATTTAGACGTGATCAGACCTAATACAATATAGAGGTCGGGTCGGTTTACACGGCGCAATGGTTCAAAATTGCCGGAGCGTTCGTCATCAAATTCAAGGAAAAGCCCGTCAACATCCAATCCGCCGAAAATTATTTCAGATACTTCTTCGTAGCCACCGCTGGAAAAGTAGGTGGATTTGAAATTACCGCGGCAAATATGCATCGTCACGAGCAAGTCGGCTGGTCTTTTCGAGATGGATTCATTGATTACCCTTGCAGATAGTTGTGCAAGGGTATCGGGGTTTTGCCCTTTTGCTTTCAATGTATTTCTACCATCTTCTGATAAGAAAGAGGCCCACGATGTATCATCAAGTTGCAGGTAGCGGCATCCTTCATCATAAAGTGACTGAATTACATTTTGATAGGCAGTCACCAAATCATTGAATAACTCTTCATCAGTTGCATAGACGCCATCTTCAAATGTTGCTCTGTGTAGTAACATATTTGGACTAGGAATCGTGAATTTTGCTAGCGTATCGCCTGCGACACTTTTTAGGAACGTGAAGTGTTCAATCATGTAATGATCACTGCACCGAATTTTATCTGTTACTTTAATGCCATCTGCTTTGCGTCGGACGCCTTTAAATTCGACTCCTTCTTCCGTTTGGTATAAGTCGACTCCTTCAAAACCGGCTAGAAAATCGAAGTGCCACCATTTACGGCGGAATTCACCATCTGTTACAGATTTTAGCCCAGCATCTTTTTGTTTTTGCACGAGCTTTGTAATTTCCTCGTTTTCGATTGTACGTAATTTTTCGGCAGTGATTTCACCGTTTTCATTTTGGAGACGGGCTTGTTTTAGGCGTTCTGGTCGTAGGAAACTCCCCACATGGTCTGCTTTGAATGGAGCTTTCGTTAAAGTTGGTTCCGCGATTTGTTTCGTCAATTTTACTACCCTCTTTCTAACGAATATGGTTATCTGTAGCTGGGCTTAATTAATTAGGGCAACAATGTTATTCGCCTTTATCAAAGCTTGTTCAAAATCAGCAATCAAGTCATCCACGTGTTCGAGACCGACAGAAAAGCGCAGAAGCCCATCGGTAATGCCGCGTTTCTCCCGTTCTTCTTTCGGCATGGCAGCATGGGACATAGTTGCAGGATAGGAAAGAATAGATTCAACGCCGCCGAGACTTACAGCGAAAACAGGAATTCGGACATTTTCAACAAAAGCTTTTGCGGTTTCTCTATTTGGCAAACTGAAAGATAAGACAGCCCCAGGGCTCTTCGACTGTTTCGAGTGGATGGTATAGCCGGGATGACTTGCTAATCCTGGGTAAAATACTTCTTCTACTAAAGGATGCGCATTCAAATAGTCAGCTATTTTCTGTGCTGATCCGGATGACTGCATTAAGCGAGCACCTAATGTTTTGATCCCTTGAATTAGTGCATAGGAATCTTGTGCGCCAAGAATGGATCCAAATGAATTCTGGATGAATGCCAATCGATTGCCGAGTGTCTCATCTTTTGTCACTGCTAAACCGGCAATGATATCACTGTGACCCGATAAAAATTTAGT
>DYWT01000026.1 GCA_020742515.1 Sporosarcina psychrophila | reverse complement strand
CTTTCCGCGTGGTATGAATGTCCGGTCGATTGAACCATATTTAGTCGTGAATGTCACAAATGTTTTTGAAAATCCACGCTTTGGTAAAATATAGACGTCCAATCCATTGGCGAGCTTCTCGTTATATAATGTTTCCTGCAAATTATCGAATTGAATCTTTTCCATCTTAGTTAGCCTCCTTGCCAGATAACAGATAAACGATTTCTAGTTTAATTTCAGAAGCCATGTTTTTTACATCCTCTTTGGAAACAGATTCCCAGCCAGAAATGATTGTTTCTGCAGTGAAATTTTCATCCAGTTCTTTGTATTGATCGAATACTTCAATCTGTCCTCGTGCGGAATCAAATGCACTTTTAATACCATTGGCGAGTAACGCTTTCGTCTGTTCCATTTCAAGGTCTGTAATTTCACCTTGTTGGAGTGCTGTCAGTTGTTCTTTAATAAGTTTAACGGCTTTCTCCTCAAGTTCTGCATCGATACCTGCCATTACATAGAGAAGTCCGTAGTGGGAAGAATAAGAACTTGATGCATAGTACGCCATACTTTCTTTTTCCCGCACGTTCATGAATAGCTTACTGTGCGCAAAACCACCGAAAACTCCGTTGGTCACTTGCATTTTTGAATAATCGGGATGGCGGAAAGTAATAGGTGTACTGAAACCAAGATGTAGCTTCCCTTGTTTCATGTCCTGCTTTTCCTGAACATGGAGGACATCTTTATCCTTATCTGCCGGGGGCTGTGCGGCTGATAGGCGTCCATGTACTGAACGGCCATTGAACGTGAATAATGACCTAATTTTCTCAGTCATCTCCTCAACGTCAATATCGCCTACAACATAGATATCGATTTCATCTTCATTTAACATGCTTTCATATGCTGCAAACAAATCTGCAGAGGTAAGTGCGTCTACGTCCGCTTCCGTTCCATATGAGGGTGCCGATGCTGCGCTGTTGGGACGTATGATTTCAAGCATACGCTTTTGCGCATATCGTGTCTTGTCATCGTAAAGAGAACGAATTCGCTCTTTCACAGACCTTTTTTCGCGGTTGACAACTGATTCATCGAACTGTCCGTTCTCCACGTTGGGATCAAAGATCACGGTATGGATCAGGCTGAACACTTCTTCAAGCACTCCGCCTTCTGAAAGATATTCGTCATTAACACATTCAGCGGAGAGCGATACGATATGAGTCTCCCCACGTTTTCCAGCATCCGTGTACAAGACTGTACCATATAATTCGTCCAAGGCATTGCGGAGTTCGGTTTGTGTTCGGTAACGGCCATTGGAATCTTCCAAGACATTTGCCAACACTGCACGATGTGCCGCTTTCTTTTCATCAAGGGCTGTTTTCCACTTGACAGAAAAATTGACGGTTTTGAATTGTTCTGACTTACGGATATATAATGTGACGCCTTCTTGTAACTCGACTTTTTTGAACATATAAACACCTCTGTTTTAGTTAATATGCGGAATCCTCACTTCACTATACATTCCGTAAGTCTAAAGATGCAAATAAACAGGTAAGGCATTTTAAAAAAGCAATCCCTACATGGATATGTGACCTACTTTCTATAGGCTCAAAAATACCTCGAAGTCCAACGTAACAGACTATCGAGGTATTTTCATTTTTTAACGATTTCCTTTAATATAAGGTTCCCCGCTCGCTTTTGGGGCTTTCGATCTTCCAATAAATCCTGCAAGCGCAAGAATCGTCAATGCGTACGGCAAGATATGCAAGTAAACAGCTGGAACGTTTTCCATGAAACTGATGCTCGACGAACTGATCGCAAGTGCTTGTGCGAATCCGAAGAACAATGCAGCGCCCATCGCACCAATCGGATGCCATTTACCAAAAATCATCGCAGCAAGTGCCATGAATCCTTGTCCGTTAATCGTGGCATGACTAAAATCATTCGTCATCGTTTGCGAATAAATAGCTCCGCCTATACCTGCCAAGCCTCCCGATATAATAACCGCAATATAACGGATTTTCGTTACATTGATGCCCATCGTATCGGCAGCCATCGGATGTTCGCCGACTGACCGAAGACGAAGGCCGAATGGCGTTTTATAGATAATGAACCATGCTAGAAAAGCAAGTCCGATTGCCAATATCGAAGAACCATAAATCCCTTTGAAAAGTAGCGGTCCGATAAACGGAATCTCATGTAAAATCGGAACATTGAAACGCGGGATGCTTTGTTGGATAAAATCGGTTTGCCCTTTGCCATAGATCATTTTTACAGAGAACAAAGCAATGGCAATACCAAGCATATTGATGGCCACCCCTGACACCACTTGGTCAGCACGAAATGTAATTGATGCAACAGCATGCATAATAGAGAAGACGGCAGAAACAACCATTGCCACAAGTAATGCAAGCCACGGTGTCCATGCACCGAAAGTGTCAGCGTAAATCAGATTGAATAAAATACCGATAAAAGCACCCATTACCATAAGTCCTTCGAGTCCAATGTTTACTACACCCGCACGTTCCGAGAAGACGCCTCCGATAGCAGTGAAAATAAGAGGGGCAGCGTATGAAATGGTCATCGGGATAATGAAATAAAGTATCTCTAGAATGCTCATATCATTTCGCCTCCTTTTTCTTTTTCATCTTGCTAAGAAGAACCCGAATGATATAGCCTGATGCAACAAAGAATATGATAAGTGCAATGACAATTGAAACAATTTCAATTGGTACCCCTGCCTCATTCGGCATATTGCCGGCACCATATTTTAATGATCCGAACAGTGATGCCCCGAACACAACCCCAAGAGGCGTATTTGCACCTAATAAGGCGACGGCAATCCCGTCAAATCCAATACCAGTGAATGCACCGCGATTCACCATGTTACCAAATGTTCCAAGAGCCTCCATCGCACCTCCAAGTCCCGCGAATGCACCCGAGACTACCATAGACAGGATAATGTTCTTTTTCACGTTCATTCCTGCATATTGAGAAGCGTGGTCATTAAAACCGACCGATTTAAGCTCAAAACCTGTTTTTGTTTTTTCCAAGATGAACCACATGACCGCCACCATCGCAAGTGCAACGAAAATCCCATAATGCATCGTAGAAAAGTCGGTCAAATTGGACAGAAATTCTGAACGAAGCGATGCAGTTTGATGAATTTTCTCAGTCTTATAGCCGCCATCCGAGACTGCTTTAATCAGCGCATTCACTGTATGAAGCGCGATATAGTTCATCATGATTGTGACGATAACTTCGTGTACTTGCAATGTCGCTTTCAAAATACCTGGAATAAGTCCCCAGAGTGCTCCTGCCAATGCCGCGGCAATAAGAGCAAGCGGTAAGTGAATGATTTTCGGCAGTTCAACCGCCATTCCGACGTATGCTGCTGCAAACCAGCCAACCATCAATTGTCCTTCTACTCCAATATTGAAGAGCCCTGTACGGAATGCAAAAGCAACAGCAAGACCTGCTAATATATAAGGGCTAATTTGACGAATTGTTTCTCCTATTGAATACATATCTCCGAAAATACCATTCCATAATGCAGTATATCCATCAATCGGGTTGTATCCGCTAAAGTACATAACGATTGCTCCGACAAGCAGCCCTAGAATAATCGAGATGATGGGTACCAATATATTTACAACTTTATTCGACATGGTAATCATCACCTTCTTTCAAAACAACTTCTTCCCCTTCAATGACAGCCCCATCCTTCGAGTGGCCAGCCATCAGAAGACCCAGTTGCTGTTCAGTTGTTTCAACAGGTATTACCGTATCTACAATAATACCATCGTAAATAACTGCAATACGGTCAGAAACATTCATGACCTCATCCAATTCAAACGAAATAAGAAGAACAGCTTTTCCATTATCACGTTGCTCTATTAATCTTTTATGAATGAATTCAATCGCACCGACATCAAGACCCCGTGTTGGAAGAGCAGCGATAAGTAAATCTGGATTCCGAACCACTTCACGGCCGATGATAAGTTTTTGCTGATTACCGCCTGAAAGCGCACGGACCAACTCATGCTCACCTTGCGTCCGTACGTCGAACATCTCGATGATTTCTTTTGCTTCTTCAGATACGACTTTATAATTCATGATGCCATTTTTGGAAAAAGGTTTTTTATAATAGCTTTGTAAAGCTGCATTATAGCCAACAGAGAAGTCAAGAACTAGTCCGTGTTTATGACGATCTTGGGGAATATGACCCAGACCCGATTCTGTAATCTCACGCGGTTTTTTTCCCGTGATATCTTTGGAATCAAGAAATATTTTTCCGCTTTTCACTTTACGAAGACCTGTTATTGCTTCTATTAATTCAGATTGACCATTTCCATCAATTCCTGCAATCCCTACTATTTCACCTTTGCGGACAGAGAGATTCAATCCTTTCAATTTCCTAATCCCTCGATAGTCTTCGACGACAAGATTTTCAATGCGAAGTACTTCCTCTGTGGGATGGGAGGGTCCTTTTTCTGTTTTGAACGTCACTTGACGTCCTACCATTAACGTCGCCAGCTCTTCTGGATTCGTTTCTGAAGTAATAACCGTTCCAATCCCTTTACCTTTACGGATAATCGTCACACGATCAGATACATCCATTATTTCCTGCAGTTTGTGTGTAATGATAATAATCGATTTTCCTTCTTCAATCAATTTTTTCATGATTGAAATCAGTTCAGTAATTTCTTGGGGCGTCAAAGATGCAGTTGGTTCATCAAAAATAAGAATTTCCGCTCCACGATAAAGCGTTTTCAAAATTTCAACCCGTTGTTGCATACCAACCGAAATATCCTCAATCTTTGCATAAGGATCCACGTCAAGTCCATATAACTTCGAAATTTCAGCTACTTTTTTTGCAGCGTCCTTCACGTTAATCATACCCATTTTTTTCGGTTCATTACCTAGAATGATATTTTCTGTGACTGTCAGATTTTCTACTAGCATGAAATGCTGATGCACCATTCCGATACCCAAATTATTCGCGACGTTGGGATCCGTAATGGCAGTTGCTTTTCCTCGCACCCTAATTTCTCCGCCTTCAGGCTGGTAAAGACCAAACAGAACGTTCATTAATGTAGATTTCCCTGCGCCGTTCTCACCTAATAAAGCATGAATTTCACCTTTTTCAAGCTGAAGAGTTATATCGTCGTTGGCAACAAAATTACCGAACTCCTTTCGGATATTCAGCATTTCTATAACATATTCCACTGGGTCCACTCCCTCGCGTATGCGTATGTAAGAATCAATCACGCCTCGGTGTGATTGCGTCCAGATTTTGAATTGAGCTTGCTCAATTAACTCCCTTCAGAATCTGTGACATCTGCCGGAGGCTTTAACAGGGAGGAATTGAACTTCATTCCTCCTAATTCAGCAGGGGTTAGAACCCCCACTGAATTGTAGGCTTCGTTCGCATTCACCTCGCCACTTATAAAAGTGGGAGACTTTGGCTGAATGAAGTTAAATTAACACAAGAAAAGAAACCTTGTACGGAATCTTTTCTTCTATTAATTTAAATCATGAAGGCCGAACTACTTCGGTCTTCATGATTGCTTATACTTTTATTTCTTTTTAGCTCTGAATTCTGGAACTTCGATTTCACCGTCTGCAATTTTCTTTGTAAACTCTTCCACTTCGTCTAGCACTTCTTGTGGAATCGCTCCGTGTGAATCAGCAAGTGCAATACCATCGTCAGCAAGACCGAAAGTTGTTACTTCTCCACCTGGGAATTCACCTTTAGCAGCTAGATCAGCTGTGTTTTTAACTGCGATGTCTACACGTTTAAGCATTGAAGTTAAAGTAATGTTATCGTCGCCCACTTTACCTTCTTCATACTGGTCAGAGTCAACACCGATTACCCAAACATAGTCATTTGGATCTGCTTTTTTACGTTCTTTCGCTTCAGCGAATACACCAGTACCTGAACCGCCAGCAGCGTGGAAAATAATATCTACGCCTGAAGAATACATACGGTTTGCAAGTGCTTTACCAAGTTCAGCTTTTGCAAAATCGCCCGTATATTGAACGTCAACTTTAAGGTCAGGTTTCACTGCTGCTACTCCTGCAAGGAAGCCAGCTTCAAAACGTTCAATTACCGGAATATCCATACCGCCAACAAAACCAATTTTATCAGACTTTGTCATACGGGCAGCTGCTACTCCTGCAAGGAATGCCCCTTCTTGCTCTTTAAACATTAGGCTTGCAATGTTTGGCATGTCAGAAACTTCATCAACAAGTGCGAACTGATTGTCTGGACGTTGTGCAGCTACTTCTTCAAGAGAATCTTTTAACAGGAAGCCGATTCCGAAAATAAGATCGAAGTCGCGTTGAACAAGTTTGTTCAAGTTTGGCGGGTAGTCAGCATCCTCTTTCGATTGCAGATATTCAAATCCGCCATCGCCTCTTTCAAGATTGTTTTCCTTACCGAAATCTTGGATTCCCTTCCAAGCGGATTGGTTGAACGATTTGTCGTCAACGCCGCCTGTATCAGTTACCATTGCAATCGAGAATGTATCTTCTTTCGAACCGCCTGTAGAACTTTCTTTGTCTTTTGCTTTATCCGTTCCGCATGCGCCAAGTATTGTACCAGCAGCTAGGACCATTGATAATGCAAGACCAAATTTACGTTTGCTCATTGTTGGAACCCCCTTATTTTCTTCATATTAGTAGGACGTATTAACGTCTTATACCCTTTTTCGTACAACGTGGAAGCTGAATTTATCAGCCCGGAAATAGTTTTTCGAGTATAGGACCATTTCGCCTTCCTCACTGTAATGATGTTGCAGGAGGACGAGTAGCGGAACATCGACGCCGCATCTCAAGATGGACGATGCTTCATCATCATATCCAACGGGCTCAATATGCGCCACAGCTTGAACGATACGGATTGTGCCAGACTTTTCGATTGCATCGAATATAGAGTCATTCAATAGTTCTTCAGTACTCGACGAAAGGTTTTTTGAAAGCACCTGATCGATACAATAGACGACTGGAGTGCCATCCGCAGTCCTTACTCTCTTAATGGTAACTAAACGATCATCCCCACCGCAGTCAAATTTAGCGATGTTTTCTTCACACGGAGGTGTTTCTGAAACATCCATAAAAATCGTTCCCGGCTCCATCCCTGCATCGCGAATCATAGAAGAAACACTTGATAACTGTTCAATGCCCGAAGAAAACAACGGTTTAGGATTAACAAACGTTCCAACACCGTGTTTACGGACGATGACTTTGTCCTCCTCTAACACACGAAGCGCTTCACGGAGTGTTGCACGGCTGACACCAAGCGTACGAGCGAGTTCGAATTCCGAAGGGAACCGCTCATTCTCTTTGAATATGCCCGATTCTATATCCTTTTTCAGACGTTCAATCACCTGAACATACAAATGCCTTTGATCCGTTTTTACCATCATTACATCTCCCCCTCAACGAGGTCAGACCTCTGATGTTAAACGTCACTACTAATCAACCATACTATATCACTTTCGTCACATAAAATAAACAACACTTTTGAAAAATATTACGAATGTGTTCTTTTAAAGTGCTGAAATGTACCTATTGAGTCACCCCAATTACGAATGGATGTCCGCTTCATCCTTAGTCATCAGCACTTGACGCGGTTTACTGCCTTCAGGCGGCCCAACTACCCCGCGCATTTCCATCTGATCAACGATACGTGCTGCCCTCGAATAGCCGACTCTGAAACGGCGCTGCAACAGTGATACAGAAGCTGTCTGCATATCTGTCACGAGTTGAACTGCTTCATCATACAACTCGTCTGTTTCTTCATGCGGAGCTACTTCCTCTATATCTGTCGGAATCATTTCTTCCTGATATTGCGCTTTTTGTTGTTCAATCACAAAATCGACAACAGCCTCAACTTCACTGTCCGTGACGAAAGCGCCTTGAATTCGTACCGGCTTCGCAACACCAGCCGGAAGGAATAGCATATCTCCCCTACCAAGCAGTTTTTCCGCCCCGCCACTGTCTAGGATTGTTCTAGAATCAATCGATGACGACACTGCGAATGCGATACGCGAAGGGATATTCGCTTTAATGATTCCCGTAATAACATCGACGCTCGGCCGCTGTGTAGCGATGATCAAGTGGATCCCTGCGGCACGGGCCATTTGCGCAAGCCTTGTAATTGAATCTTCCACATCACTGGATGCGACCATCATAAGGTCTGCTAGCTCATCCACAATAACAACGATGTACGGCATGCGCGGGTGTTTTTCATCATTCTCTTCATTCCACACTTCGATATGCTCGTTATAGCCTTCAATATTCCTAGTTCCCGTATGAGAAAACAATTCATATCTTCTTTCCATTTCAGAGACAACTTTCTTCAACGCTTGTGACGCTTTCCTCGGATCAGTGACGACAGGCGCAAGAAGATGAGGAACGCCGTTATAGACATTCAGCTCCACCATTTTTGGATCGATCATCATCATTTTCACCTCATGCGGTTTCGCACGCATTAATATACTGACGATAATACCGTTGATACATACACTTTTACCGCTTCCTGTGGAGCCAGCAATAAGAACATGTGGCATCTTGTTCAACTCTGTGAGCATCGCCTGTCCTGTAACGTCACGCCCCAGTGAAATCATCAATTTTGAATCTGGCCGATTATTTTCTTTCGCTTCAACGACTTCACGGAGACTAACAACTGCAACCGAACTGTTTGGGACTTCGATACCAATTGCCGACTTTCCGGGAATTGGTGCTTCAATACGGATACCACTTGCTGCTAGCGCGAGTGCAATATCATCGGCAAGGCTGACGATACGGCTAACTTTGACCCCCGTATCCGGCAATACTTCATATTTCGTGACAGCCGGTCCAAGATGTACCTCAGTGACCTTTGCTTTTACTCCGAAACTGAGAAAAGTTCGTTCTAGCTTTTGGGCATTCGCCTGTATTGAATTATATTCTTCCGATTGATCGATTAAGGGTGTTTGTTTCAGCAAGGATGCGGGAGGCAGGATATAAGATTCATTCTCTTCTTCCCCCGTCACACCTGTATAGGCAGCAATTTCTCCGATGATCTCGCCGGTAATTTCTTGTTGCTGTTCTTCCACAACAGCCGCTTGCTCATCCTCAACTGGCTTATCAATCCGTTCACTAAATGCCGAGATGATCGGTTGTGACACGACCTCCTCGACTTCCGGCTGGAGTCCTGCTGAATTTCCTGCTGGTTGTTCCTCCACTGATTTTGCGTTCTTTTTCGAGCGCGTTGTTCTCGATTGGCTGACAGACTTTTTAGCGGGCGGTGCTTTTTTAAAGGATAAGTCTTTCAAAGACCCTAGCAGCTTAGGTAAATGTTCAACCGCATAGGGGACTAGTGCTTTTCCAGTTATGAGGACAAGACCGATGAGAAAGAATAAAATGCCTGCAACTGTTGCTCCGGCCGAATCGAATAACGAGTAGAACATAGCAAAGAGAAATGCTCCTGCCATTCCGCCGCCAAGTGCCCCACTCCTCGATGTAATGCCATCATTCGTGACGAGCACTTTCCATGTCTCTTTTAGCGCGGAATCCGTCATAAGAACACGACTTTCATACAATTCCTTAAACAGGTGGACATGACTGAACAGAACAAGGCTCGCTAAGATGAATAAACTGCCTCCCACAACACGGTTTCTCCAACCGCCTACTTTCTGTTTAATCATGAACATAAGAGCCTGTACAATGAGCAACAATGGGATTGCAACATGCCAGTTGCCAAAAATAAATCTAGACAAGGAGGAGAGTCCTCTCCCGACAACCCCGAATTCGAATATGATGATGATTGCGAGGCCGATCATTACCAAGCCCATCACTTCATATATCAAAGGATGCAACTCGGATGATTTCTTTTTCTGCGCGGCCGATTTCTTTTTCTTTTTACTTGTTTTCTTCGACATGTTCTTACGCTGCCTCCTTTTTACAAAAAAGGGTTTCCCGCCGGTCAGACGGCAAGGAAACCCTTTGTAACGTTATTATAGATTTTATATAAATTGAAATAAAGATTTCCCTCAAATACGCTTCGGCACTTTTGGGATGCCTTCCGCCATAAGTCTGACTGCTTGGCTGCCAGTCTTATGGCTCTTGCTCCCCCTAAGCGCCTACGCTCAAATTAAACACGTATTCATATGTTCAACTTATATAGTTTTTAAATCAGTATTCCATAATGATAGGAATAATCATTGGCCTTCTTTTTGTTTGTTGGTATAAGTACGAACTAAGTGTATCGCGTATCTCTTGTTTAATGTTTGTCCATTCGAACGTCTCTTTATTCACATACTTCTCAACAATTTTGGTAACGAGGTTTGCCGACTCTTCGAGAAGCTCTTCAGATTCACGTACATAGACAAATCCGCGAGAGACGATTTCGGGTCCGGCAGCGATACGTTTCTGTTTACGATTTAGCGTTACAACAACTGTAAAGATCCCGTCCTGTGAAAGGAGTTTGCGGTCACGGAGAACAATATTTCCAACGTCCCCTACTCCAATTCCATCAATCAGGATATTACCCGCTTGAACGCGTCCGCTCATACGCATTTTATTGTTTTTATATTCAACGATGTCGCCTTTATCCGCAATAAATACTTGTGACTTTTGCATTCCCGTCTCCTGTGCCAGCTTCGAATGCGCAATAAGCATCCGGTATTCGCCTTGGATTGGAATGAAATATTTAGGTTGCATTAAGTTCAGCATCAGTTTCAAGTCTTCCGAACTGCCATGCCCTGATACGTGAACATTTTTACTTGAAGTAAGAACCGAAGCTCCCGCTTTTGCAAGGTCATTCATCGTCTGGAACATAGATACTTCCATACCCGGAGATGGCGTAAACGTAATTAGAACTGTATCCGTTTCTTTGATGCGCACATCTCTATGCTGTTTACGAACAATCTTCTCAAGAGCTTCCAGCGGCTCACCTTGGTTGCCTGTGACGATAATGACAACTCGATCATCGTCATACTTCTCGATTTCTTTGACAGGGATAACAATGTCATCTTCAATCGTCAAATAACCGAGTTTCATGCCGACTTCAAAATAACTTTCCAAACTTTTACCGACGACCGCCACTTTTTTGCCTGTTTCGAACGCTGTATCGAAAACTTGTTGGATACGGATGAAGTTGGAGGCATAAAGTGCAACTAGAATTCTGCCTTCCGCTCCGTGGAACGTTTTAGAAAGGCTTTTTTCAATAACCGATTCAGATGTCGTATAACCTGGACGCTCTGCTTCGGAAGAGTCCGACATAAGAATGAAGACGCCTTCTTCGCCAAGTGCAGCCATCTTCGCTATATCTGGACGATACTTGCCTTTAGCAGACTGATCGAATTTGAATTCTCCTGTATGCACAATCGCGCCTTCACTCGTATGGAAAACAATTCCGAGCGAATCTGGGATACTGTGTGTCGTATGGAAGAATGTTACATACGTACCTTTGAAATTCATCCGGCTTTTATTCGTCACTTCAAAAAACTTAACATTCTGGGGGGCCGGCATTTGCTTCAGGTGTTCTTTTGCCAGTGCAATTGTCAATTTCGAACCATAGACAGGCGCTTGTACTTTTTGCAAAAGATATGAAATAGAACCGATTGCATCTTCATGACCGTGTGTCAGGAAGATTCCTTTTACCCGTTCTTTGTTTTCTTCGATATAACTTATATCCGGAATGACAATGTCAATTCCTAGCATTTCTCCTTCTGGGAACATGAGTCCCGCGTCAACGATGAAAAGCTCGTCATCGACTTCGACTACGTACATCGCTTTCCCGATTTCTCCCACTCCGCCGAGCGGAATGATTTTAATTACTTCATTTTGAGTTTTTGTCACTTTGTTTCCTCCTATTAATAATTCCCGTCCATAACGACTATGTTTCATTATACGGGAGAGGAGCTATCTGTACAAACAAAAAAAGCCGGTATTTGATACCGGCTTTGATTAATTGAAAATATGAAGGTTTTTTTCATAGTTTTCCCAGACTTTATCGAAGGCTTCATCCTTGGCATTCATCCCAATTAATGGCAATCTGACTCCCCCTGTTTGGACTCCGCGTTTTTCTAACGCGTATTTCACCATTACCGGGTTAGGTGCCGAGAAAATTGACCGGAACAAAGGAAGTAACGCTCTATGCATCGCACCGGCTTGTTCTGTCCGCCCCTCTTTGAACGCAGCTATCATCTGCTGCATTTCATTCCCAGCGACGTGTGAAGCGACGGATACGATTCCCTTTCCACCAATCGCTAGAGTCGGTAACGCTAATGCGTCATCTCCGCTGTAAACGGAAAATCCATTATCCGTTCCTGAAATGATATCCACCATCTGGTCAAGGCTCCCACTAGCTTCTTTTACCGCCCGGATATTTGGTATTTTCGATAAAGCGATAAGCGTCTCTGGAAGCATATTGACGGCCGACCGACCTGGAATATTGTAGAGCATCACCGGCAGGCTGGTTTCCCCTGCAACAAGCGAGAAGTGAGCATACATTCCTTTTTGATCGGGTTTATTGTAATAAGGTGCGACCAGCATAATGCCGTCAGCCCCTGCTTGTTCCGCCATCCGTGTAAGCTTGACTGTTTCCTTTGTAGAAAACGTACCCGTTCCCGCAATGACTGGTACGCGCTTGTTTACTGCTTTTACCGTGAACGAAAATAGTGATTCTTTCTCTTCTACGGAAAGGGTAGGCGATTCACCAGTCGTCCCACAGACGACCAATGAATCACTTCCATTTGCAATCAGATGTTCAATCAGTTTTTCCGTTTTGTCGTAATCAATTTCACCCGTTGATGAAAAAGGGGTGACCATCGCCGTCGATACACGTCCAAGTTCCATAATTATCAGCCCTTTGCTTAGGTTTATTAGTTAAGTAGAGCTTCTGCGATTTGCACCGAATTGAGTGCTGCTCCTTTTAAGAGATTGTCCGATACAATCCACAGATGGAATCCTGCCGGATGTTCTGGGTCCTTTCGAATACGGCCCACAAACACTTCGTCTTTGCCTTCAGCAAATAATGGCATCGGGTACAATTGTTTAGATGGATCATCTTGGACGACGACGCCCGGTGCCTTTTCCAGTAAGGCATGAAGTTCTTCTACAGAAACTCCTTCTTTGCCAATTTCAATATAAACCGACTCAGAATGCCCTGTAACGACAGGAAGTCGTACACAAGTCGCTGACACGGACAACTTCTGATCATCGAAGATTTTTTTGGTTTCATTCATCATTTTGAGTTCCTCAAGTGTATAACCGGAAGAATCGAATGAATCGATTTGAGGAATCGCGTTGAATGCGATTGGATAATGCCGTTCTGCCGCTGCCGATGGTAAAATAGATGCTTCCGTTTTCGAACGGTTTTCAAACCGCAAACTTTGACTTTCCAGTTCATCAATCGCTTCAGAACCAGCACCCGAAACCGCTTGATACGTCGAAACAATGATTCGATCAAGTCCGAAACTCTCACGAATCGGTTGCAATGCAGTTACCATTTGTATTGTGGAACAATTGGGGTTGGCAATGATGCCTGTATGGCCGCCTAAAGCGCCTGCATTCACTTCGGGAACGACTAGCGGAATTTTTTCTGTCATTCGAAACGCGCTCGTATTATCAATAACGACCGCTCCTCTTTTAACTGCTTCATGTGCAAACTTTTCTGAAATGGAGCCACCCGCACTGAAAAACGCGATATCAATGCCATCAAATGACTCAGGTACAGTTTCTTCAACAATATAGTTCTGGCCATTCGCCATAATTTTTGTTCCAGCAGAACGTTTAGATGCCAGTAGCTTGATTGAAGCGACAGGAAAATCACGCTCAAGTAACTTTTCAAGAATTTTCGTACCAACAGCGCCTGTCGCTCCAACTATTGCAATATTCACTTTATTCATCTCTATCTCCCTTTCAGCTTATACGGTTGTATAAATAATCAGGATATGCATAAGTCATGCTGATTTCCGCATTGTCCCCAAACGCGGCACAATTGGCAGAAATCCTATATTCCCTTACACCGTTAGCAGTTCATTGGAGGAATTATAACATATATTCAAATATTCTGCTCTGTATTTTTATTTTATTTATGAATAATTAGTAATGGTTGAAGTTGTTGTTTTTCGAGGGCAGCGGCCGCCGCGGGTACCATAAGTGTAAAATCGGAGATAAGTGAGTTTGGTTTTTTGAACGGATCGTCCTGTCCAAAAGGTATAAAAAAAACATTTTTCATATTAAGGAGCTTCATGAGATTCATCGCATTTAAACCGAGTGCATCATTTGTCGAAATTCCAATGAGTACCGGGCTGTCATTTCGCAGTGTTGCTTTTGCAGCCATCAATACTGGCGAATCTGTCGCTGCATTAGCAAACCGACTCATGGAGTTACCAGTCATCGGTGCAATGATCATACAATCAACAGGTGTTTTGGGACCGAATGGCTCGGCACCGACAATAGTAGAAATTACTTTCTCTCCGGTTGCCTTTTCAATTCGTTCAATCCATTCTTCGCCCGTTCCAAAACGCGTGGCAGCGGTCAAAACAGAGTGAGTGATAACGGGTACAACGGTTGCTCCCGCGTCTTTTAGTGCATCAATGGTCGGTATGATTGCCTCATACGTACAATGTGACGCCGTAATTCCAAGGCCTATCCTTTTTCCCTTTAGCATCGTGTTCCCCTTTCATCTTCTATACATTCTCTCGAGCGCATTCGCTAAAGCGACTGCTGCATCTACAGGAAAGTGTTTTCCCGGTAATCCGAGGAGTACTGTATAGTATTCAGATGAAAGCTGCTCCTTTAGGCAGCCCGGCGCTGATGCAAGATCAAAGATATGGAGTCCGGTACTTTCTGAAACGGAAAGCCATTTTGCGGGAATCGTATTGATAAGATTACCCTCTTTTATCCCCCAATCGTCGGTGAGCCGTTCGGTCTTATATCCATGGATAGATGCCTCACCGAGTTGAGCGTCGGATCTAGCAAGAACGGTCACTTTGGCCCCCAGAGATGCCAGTGCATGAGCTGTCGCCTTTCCGACTTTACCAAAACCAGCCACGTAGAAATGAGTTTCAAAAATGCTTCGTCTAGTATGTGAATAATAGTCATGGATGAAGCCCTCTGCAGTCAGCTTTGCATTTTGCCAGATGAATTGCTCTTCTTTCAGATAAGAATTGACTAGCAGCCCGGCTTCTTTGAAGGATTTCAGCCATTCTTCCGACGCAACGCCTGTATAAAGCTCTGTCCCTTTTTCTAGCAATGCAGGAGGGATCGAGCCTTTCATTTGTAATATCGGGAATACAATTTGCCGTGGTGAATAGTCCGTAATGCATTCACCAAGTTCCTCTGTATAATGATCGACCCCGGCATGGCGGGTGGTAAATCCTCTTTCAGCCATTATCTCACTGCAAGCTGCTAATCTGCTATCTGTGCCTATGAAAAGCCAGTTATCATCTATCATCGCTAGCCAACCCATCCATGCTATGCGTTTTCCCAAATAGAATGCGATGTTCCCCAATTAGGACGATTTCATGCCAAGGTATGAATTCATCCGAACCTTCTTGACGGTTTTTGAATGAAAAACGACCGGACTTTTTCTTAATTTCAAATCCGATAATATCACCTGTTCTCCCGTTAAAAATAAGGTCGGTATCCGCTAGAAATCCATAGCGGACCCCGTCCTCAACTTGAATAAGCTCTTTCTGAGCAAGTTCTGAAAGTAGCATCGTCATTCCCCTTTCCTTCGTCTCCATTCATCATATGAAACGAACACAGGAAAACTGACTGACACCATCAATCAATTTTGAATTCTTTTAGAATCTCCTTTGGCGCAACAATTGAAATTGCCCGTTGCCCCGTAAAGATATCGTTTGCCATTCTATATACCTGACTTAACTCGACATTGTCAATGAGAGCTACGACTTCATCAACTGTTTTATGCTCCTCTAATATGAGCTCGTTTTTACCATTGCGGTGCATCCGCGACTCAGAACTTTCAAGCCCTAGCAAAAATCCGCCTTTTAACTGTTCTTTTGCATTGTACAATTCGTTTTCCGTTATCCCATCGGTCAAAATGGAATGAATGACTTCATCAATCGTATCAGACAATTCCTTTAAGTTCTCAGGCGAAGTTCCACCGTAGATCATAAAGGTACCTGTCGTTTTGTACGCTGAGTAATAAGAATAGACCGAATAAGCAAGACCGCGTTCTTCACGGACTTCCTGGAATAAACGTGATGACATCGAGCCGCCTATTATACTATCCAACACCACTAAATCGTGGATTCGATTATCTTTTACAGGAAGTCCTGAAAAACCAAGACAGATATGCGCTTGTTCAATATCTTTTTCTTTTAAAGTCATGCCTCCGTGGAATTCAGGTAACGCTAAAGTGGATGATTGGGCAGCCAGCTCACCCCTTTTGAACGAACCGAATTGAACTTCGATTAGCTGTATTAATCGGTCATCATAGTTACCTGCAACTGAAATAACAATTCGTTCAGGCGTATACTTCCGCTCCATGAATTCATCTATCATTTTACGATTGAATGTATTTATTGTCTTTTCATCGCCAAGAACGGGTTTACCTATCGGCTGTTCCGGATACATGACCGCCCATAATCTTTCATCTACATCGTCATCCGGTGCATCTTCAACTGCTGCTATCTCATCGAGGACAATCGATTTCTCTTTTGCTATTTCAGCTTCTTCAAATGATGAATTGAAAAACATATCAGCCATAATCGACAGCGCGCGGGGTGCTTGATGCCCGAGTACGGTCGTGTAATAACAAGTCATTTCTTTGGAAGTGAACGCATTGACGTCTCCACCGATGCGGTCAAATTCCTCAGCAATTGTGCGGGCACTCCTTTTCGCAGTCCCTTTAAAGAGCATATGTTCAATAAAATGAGCGATTCCCGCCTCAGATTCTTTTTCGTCTCCTGAACCCGCTCCGACCCATACGCCCAGCGCCACTGAACGAACGTGCGGCATTTTTTCATGGACGATTCTGACGCCATTTTGGCATACATGTGTTTTTATCATTCCCCGAATCCCCCTTGTGAACTCTATTCTATTTGACTTCATTATATTTGATGGCTGAAGAAAAGCGCAAGCGGCCCGGACTAAAGAACGCAGATCAAGTTCACCACATCCTATAGACCCGTGACAAACACAGGCGATTTTCTCTCATATTCGAAAGTACGGGCATAAAGAAAAAGCCTTCATCTTCACTTAATGAAGAGAGGCTTTCCATCCTATTCCCGTGTTTGGAATCAGTTTTTTTCTTTTTCAGCTGCTTCTTTTTCTTCAAGAATGACAACTTTCCTAGACAAGTTAACTCGTCCTTGGTTATCAATTTCTATAACTTTAACGAACATTTCATCGTTCATTTTCAAAACGTCTTCAACCGCTTTTGTCCGTTCTTCTGCAATTTCAGAAATATGAAGAAGTCCGTCTTTTCCTGGGAAGAGTTCAAGGAATGCACCGAATTTTTCAATTCGTTTCACTTTTGCCATGTAATATTCGCCAACTTTTGCTTCGCGAACGATATTCTCAATCATCGCTTTCGCTTTGGCATTCATTTCATTATCTGGTGAAGAGATATAAATCGTTCCGTCTTGTTCCGTATCGATTTTAACATTCGTCTCTTCGATAATTTTGTTGATTACTTTTCCACCTGGTCCAATTACGTCACGAATCTTGTCTGGATTGATTTTGATGACGATAATTTTCGGTGCATATTGTGAAAGTTCTTCACGCGGGCCTGAGATTGCTGTGATCATATGATTTAAAATTTTCAAGCGCCCAATTTTTGCTTGAGACAATGCCTCTTCCAAAATTTCGCGGGAAAGACCTTCGATTTTAATATCCATTTGAAGCGCGGTAATTCCTTTTTCAGTTCCTGCAACTTTGAAGTCCATATCGCCAAGATGATCTTCCATCCCTTGAATATCGGAAAGGACAGAATAGTTGTCCCCTTTTTTCACAAGTCCCATTGCGATACCCGCAACCGGCGCTTTAAGTGGAACACCTGCATCTAGCATAGCCATTGTAGAAGCACAGATTGATGCTTGGGAAGAAGAACCGTTCGATTCAAGCACTTCTGCTACGAGACGGATTGTGTACGGGAAATCAGTGTCATTCGGGATAACCGCTGAAAGTGCGCGTTCGCCAAGTGCACCGTGACCAATTTCACGACGGCCCGGTCCACGGATTGGACCCGTTTCACCGACACTGAAGTTCGGGAAGTTATAATGGTGCATGAAACGTTTTGTTTCTTCAAGGCCAAGACCATCAATGATTTGTACTTCACCAAGGGCTCCAAGGGTACACACACTAAGCGCTTGCGTTTGTCCACGTGTAAAGAGACCCGAACCGTGCGTACGTGGCAAGATGCCCACTTCTGATGCAAGCGGACGGATTTCGTCAAGACCACGACCATCAGGACGAACTTTTTCATCCGTAATAAGACGACGGACTTCTTCTTTAACAATATGATCCAAAACGCCTTTTACTTGTTTCATCGTAGCATCGTCCGCTTCGTTTTCTTTGTAGCGTTCGATTACTTCGTTTTTTACTACATTGATAGCATCTTCACGTGCATGCTTCTCAACTGTCTGGATCGCATTGATTAAATCGATTTCGCAGCTATTTTTGATATCAGACATGATTGTTTCGTCCAATGTGAATAGTGCAACTTCCGTTTTCACTTTGCCGACCTCAGCTATAATTTTTTCTTGGAATTCGATTAGTTTAATGATTTCTCCGTGTCCGAACATAATTGCTTCAAGAATGATATCTTCCGCAACTTCTTGTGCGCCTGCTTCAACCATGTTGATCGCATCTTTCGTACCAGCGACAACAAGGTCAAGCTCACTCTTCTCCAATTGTGCCGGTGTTGGGTTAACGATGAATTTCCCGTCGATTAACCCAATTTGAATACCGGCAATCGGTCCTTCGAAAGGAATGTCAGAAATCGACAATGCAAGGGAAGAACCGAGCATTGCTGCCATTTCAGATGGACAATCTTGATCGACTGACATAACAAGTGAGATAACTTGTACATCGTTGCGGAACCCTTCTGCAAATAAAGGGCGAATCGGACGGTCGATTAGTCGGCTCGTCAAGACCGCTTTTTCTGACGGACGTCCTTCACGTTTAATGAAGCCGCCCGGAATCTTACCAACAGCATACATGCGCTCTTCATAGTTCACTGTAAGCGGGAAGAAATCCAGCCCCCGTGAATTTTTTGAAGATGTTGCAGTTGAAAGCACTGTCGTTTCTCCGTAGCGTACGAGTACTGCTCCGTTCGCTTGTTTAGCAAGTTGACCCGTTTCAATTGTTAACGGTCGTCCTGCCCAATCAAGTGTAAAAACTTTTTTCTCTGTCATAATTGAACCCCTCTCCATATTCCAGCCTGGACTGTATACATGTATGTATTAGTAGTAGTGTATCAAAAAAGGCACTCTTATGCGAATAGTAAAGCGAAAGGTGTCTGTCGGGGCTATATGCTGTAGTAACGCCTTGATATTTCATTAAACAAAGAAAAAAGCGGGCAAGGCCCGCTTTCGATAGAAATCTTATTAACGGCGAAGGCCGAGTTTAGCAATAAGATCACGGTAACGCTGAACTTCATTGTCTCGTAGGTATCTCAAAAGTCTTTTACGAGTTCCGATCATTTTGTAAAGACCACGACGTGAGTGGTTGTCTTTCTTATGAAGACGGAAATGTTCTGTCAGGTTATTGATCTCTTCTGTAAGGACAGCGATTTGTACATCTGCTGATCCAGTATCAGTTTCATGAATTTTGTATTCATTGATCAATTCATTTTTACGTTCTTGTGTGATAGCCATCTTCTTCACCTCCAATAGTAAGATATCCCCGGTTCCCGAGCAAGCGTTGGTGATTCGCGATGCCAAGGAATGGTTTGTGCGTATTGGCACGTATTTATAGTACCATGCCTATTTTTGAAATGCAACAATCATCGATGGGCTTCCAAAATCTTAACTGCGCTATTTTTGTCTTTTGCTATCTGTTCAATAAGCAGATCAATGGATCCGAATTTTTGCTCATCACGGATATGTCCAATCCAGTCTACAAATGCTTCTTTACCATAGAGATCTCCATCAAAATCGAGTACATGCACCTCTACGACGGCCTGTCTATCACTTGGGTCATGGAATGTCGGTTTTACGCCGACATTGCATACGCCTTGATACGTTTTTCCCTCCACAGTGAAATGCACTGCATAGACACCATTCGCGGGGAGCACTGTATTTTTCTCAGGCATCACGTTCGCAGTCGGGAAGCCGAGTAGCCTTCCCCTTTTTTCCCCGTCGACGACTATGCCGACAGTTCGATAAGGTCTGTCAAGAAGCAATGCTGTTTCTTCAACATTGCCTTCAGCAAGAAGCTTACGAATCCGGGTAGATGAAATCTTCTCCTCGTTATCCGTCACTTTTTTGATGACAGTTGTACCGAATGCTCCGCCTGACAACTCAGCCATCTGTTCCATAGTACCAGCGCCCTTTGAGCCAAATGTATAATCAAATCCTGCGGTCACATGTTTAACATGCAGTCCCTTCAAAAAAACATCTATGAATTGCTTAGGCGAAAGCGAAGCAAGCGCCCAATCGAATGTCACAATGAACAAAGCATCAATGCCCATAGAACGAAGCAGCCGCGCCTTTTCTGCATACTGCGTAATGTAGCCTACTTTATTTTCTCCGTCACCAAATAGATGGGAAGGGTGCGGATCGAATGTCATAACAGCTGAACGGATACCAAGCTCTTCAGCTTTCCTTTTTGCTTCGTTGATAACTGTCTGATGTCCTTTATGCAAGCCATCAAAGAAGCCGAGTGCAAGGGAAAAATGCTCTTCACTTTCAATCGAGACTTTCCCGGGATAATGCAATTTGTAGATGTCCATTGTAATCGCTCCCTTACCTGTTCAACGGAAACATCTTTTCAGGCTTCATGAGACCAAGCTTGGTAGGATGCTTCCTGTACACTGCAATTGCCTTGCCTTCATTCATAAATACGATTGCCTCTTCACTTTCAAGCAAAGGATGTTCAGGTAACACTTGCCCGTTCACCACTTTTTCAAGGAGCTCTTCACTAACTTCAACAGTGGCGAAATCAGTGAGCGCATCTTCAAGAGGACGAAGTAATGTTGTAATTCTTCCTGCGTCCTGAAGCGTTCTCACTTCGTCCAACGTCCGGCAGTCGTTCTGTACATATGTACCTGACGATGTGCGGACAAGAGCCGCCATATGCGCCGGGTAGCCGAGCAGTTCCCCAATCTGGACAGCAAGCGTCCGAATATACGTACCTTTCCCGCAAGCAACCCTGATTCGAAATGAGATTGTTTCACCTTCATACCATTGTACAGGATCCAGTAATTCGATTTCATGAATGAGTACTGTTCGTTCAGGTCTTTCAACTTCAATCCCTTTTCGTGCATATTCATATAATTTACGACCGTTCACTTTTACCGCAGAATACATAGGTGGGATTTGAACAATTTCACCTTTCAACTTAGCGAGCGCTGCTTCAATTTCCGTTCGGGTAATATGTTTTAGTGTCAAATCCGTAGCGATTACCGCTCCATCCGCATCTTCCGTTTCAGTTGCAGTCCCAATGGTGACAACCGCAATATATTCCTTGCCGGAATCAGTTATATATTCAGCTACTTTCGTTGCCTGCCCTATGCAAATCGGCAATACGCCTTCCACACTCGGGTCAAGGGTGCCCGTATGTCCCACTTTTTTAGTACCAAGGATTTTACGCAATTTGAATACACAATCATGCGATGTCATTCCTTTTTCTTTCCATAGAGGAAGTATTCCATTCATGCATGCCACCACCCCTCAAAATATCAATTATATGTAAAAAGAGGAAGCCGGAAAGTCCTTGTGGACACCGACTTCCTCCTCTCATCATTGTTCAATTTCTTTTTCGTCTTCGCTTTTCACCTGTTTAAGCAGTGATTCAATCCGTGTTCCATATGCAACGGAACTATCAAATTCAAATTTGATTTCAGGTGTTACTCGAAGTCTGATCCGCTGGCCAATTTCAGTGCGAATGAATCCCTTCGCCTTATTAAGCCCTTTCAGCGTATCTTCTTTTTCCGAATCGCTTCCAAGAACAGAAATAAAAATCGTCGCTTGTTGAAGATCCCCAGTAACGTCAACATCAGTTACTGTAACGAAACCAATTCTTGGATCTTTCACTTTTTGGCCGATAATTGCGCCAAGCTCTTTTTTCATTTGTTCTGCAACACGATTAGCACGCATTGTCATGGATGGTCACCCCAATCCCGTTTTAATAATAGTCGAGCGTCAAGTTGGACAATTCCCATTCCGGATTTGACTCCAGGAATCGGATCGCCCGCCTAACCTCACGCTCAGCTGCATCTTTTGATGAGGCGACAGCAACAAGAGCGATTGTTGTCCGTTGCCAAAGATCTTGATGATCAAGTTCTGAAATGGAGACATTATAAGCATTTTTCACTCTGTCAGTCATCCGTTTTAAAACAGACCGCTTCTCTTTCAAAGAAGCCGCCTCCGGAATGAAAAATGAACATTCCGCGTAGACGATCATACTCGTTTAATCTCTTCCATGATGAAGGCTTCAATAATATCGCCGATATGGATATCATCAAAGTTTTTGATTGTAATCCCACATTCATAGCCTTTTGCAACTTCTTTTGCATCATCTTTAAAGCGTTTTAATGTATCTATTTCGCCTTCGAAGATAACGATATTATCGCGGACGATGCGAACGCTTGAATCACGTGTAATTTTACCGCTCGTTACATAGCTTCCCGCAATCGTCCCGATTTTAGACACTTTAATTGTTTCTCGTACTTCAACTTGACCGATAACTTTTTCTTCGTATTCGGGATCAAGCATACCCTTCATCGCCAACTCGATTTCTTCGATTACTTTGTAGATGACACGGTGCTGCCTAATATCAACGCCTTCTTCTTCCGCAGCGCGTTTCGCGTTGACGTCTGGACGAACGTTGAATCCAATAACGATAGCATTCGATGCAGCAGCTAGTGAAATGTCAGACTCGTTAATCGCGCCCGCACCCGTATGGATAATTTTCACGTTTACACCCTCGACTTCAATTTTCATAAGTGAGGAAGCCATCGCTTCAACTGTACCTTGTACGTCTGCTTTAACGATTAAGTTCAACTCTTTGATTTCACCTTGTTTCATATGATCGAACAAGTTATCAAGCGTCACACGTGTTTTTTCTACACGTTGGTCTTGGAGTGCTTCACCAGCTCTTGTTTCACCGATTTGACGCGCTGTCTTTTCGTCTTCAAAGACAACAAAACGATCTCCGGCTTGTGGCACATCGCTAAGGCCTGTAATTTCAATCGGTGTGGATGGGCCTGCTTCTTTTACGCGGCGTCCGATATCACTAACCATTGCACGGACACGGCCGTATGTGTTACCTACTACAATCGGGTCACCTACATGAAGTGTTCCGTCTTGGACAAGAAGCGTTGCAACAGCACCGCGACCTTTATCAAGAGATGCTTCAATCACACTTCCGCGTGCGCGGATGTTTGAATCAGCCTTCAATTCAGCAACTTCAGCAACGAGAAGGACCATTTCAATCAATTGATCTATCCCTTCACCTTTCAATGCAGAGATCGGTACAAAAATTGCATCGCCGCCCCATGCTTCAGCTACAAGTCCATGATCTGTCAATTCTTGCATGACACGATCTGGATTGGCAGAAGGCTTATCCATCTTATTCACCGCAACAATAATCGGCACTTCAGCCGCTTTCGCGTGGTTGATTGCTTCGATTGTTTGTGGCATAACACCATCATCTGCTGCAACAACAAGAATCGTAATATCTGTCACTTTCGCACCGCGCGCACGCATCGTTGTGAACGCCGCGTGACCTGGCGTATCAAGGAATGTTATTTTCTTGCCTTTTTCTTCGATTTGGTAGGCACCAATATGCTGAGTGATACCGCCCGCTTCGCCTTGTGTAACTTTCGTATTACGAATTGAGTCTAGAAGCGTCGTTTTACCGTGGTCAACATGCCCCATGATTGTAACGACTGGAGGACGCTCTGCTAGATCAGTTGCTGTTTCTTCATGCTCTTCAAAATACGTTTCAAGATCAGTTACGTCGATACGGATTTCCTCTTCTACTTCAACTTCATAATCTGCACAGATGAGTTCAATCGCATCTTTGTCCAGTTCTTGGTTGATTGTTGCCATGATACCAAGCATGAAGAGCTTTTTGATAATAGCTGATGGCTCGCGTCCCAGTTTGTTCGCAAGTTCAGCTACTGAAAGTGATTCATAAAAAGTGATTTTTTCCGGTAACGGTTTCTCCACTTTTGGAATCGGGTTCGCCGGACGGTATCTTCTGCGTCCTTGGTTTATACCGCGTGCCGGTGGACGTCCACCGCGACCGCCACCTGGACGACTCGGGCCTCCGCCACCTGGGCGTCCGCCTTGTCCGCTTGGTGCGCCTTGCGCTGGACGGTTGCCACCTGTTGACCCTTGGGCCGGACGGTTGCCGCCTGTTGATCCTTGTGCCGGACGGTTGCCGCCTGTTGATCCTTGTGCTGGACGATTGCCGCCTGTTGATCCTTGTGCTGGACGGTTGCCGCCTGTTGATCCTTGTGCTGGACGGTTGCCGCCTGTTGACCCTTGTGCTGGACGATTGCCGCCTGTTGATCCTTGTGCTGGACGATTGCCGCCTGCTGGTCTCTGAGCCGGACGATTGCCGCCTGTTGATCCTTGTGCTGGGCGGTTATTGGTTGCAGATTGTGCAGCTTTCGGTGCTTCTTTGCGCTCAGGAGCCTTTGGATATACTTTTGGTGCATTTTGTTTGTTCCCATTGGCACTGAATTTACTATCCAGTTTCGTAATTGCATCTGTATCTAATGTTGACATATGATTTGTCACACTCACATTTATCTTTCCAAGCTCATCAATAACTTCTTTACTCGTCCGATTCACTTTTTTCGCGTATTCGTGTACCCGTATTTTCGTCATTAGTCCACCCCCGGTTATATTCGTTGAGTAGCCCGGACACTTTTCCGGCAAAACCGGCATCCGTTAGCGCGAGTACAACCCGCGACTCTTTTCCAACTGCATGTCCAAGCTCTTCACGAGTCCCGAAAACATGCTTCTCAACGTTGTAAAACGTACTTTTATCAGATAACTTTTTCATCGTATTTTTAGAGGCATCTTCAGAAACAATCACAAGACGCGCATTACCGGAACGAATTTCCCGCACAACCAAATCTTCACCCATTATAAGCATCCTTGCACGGGCTGCCATGCCAAGCATTTGATAAATCCGTTTCGGATCTGTCATTTTAGTGCCTCCCGACGAATTGCGTGAAGAAGATCATCGAATACCTGTTCAGGAATAGCCGTTCCAAGCTGACTCTCAATCGATTTGTTACGGCGCGCGGTTTCAACTGCTTCTTCGGATTTTGACACATATGTCCCGCGGCCTGACTTCTTGCCAGTGAGATCGACTGAAACTTCCCCTTCTTTCGGGCGAACAATGCGAATCATTTCCTTTTTTGGGAACATATTGCCTGTTGCCGCACATTTACGCAGAGGAATTTTTTTCATGTTAGTCATGTGTGCTCATCCTCCCTCTCAGTCTTCGTTTTCCGTATCCGTATACAGATCAATTGTTTCAGTTTCAATGTCTTCTGTCACTTCATCTTCAACGAAGTATGGATCGCTTTCGTTCGCGTCTTCATCCAACTGGACCTGTTCTATAATTAACGCACTAGTGGCCGACGGATAAATTCCTAGTTCGCGTGCATCCGTTTCACTCTTAATATCGATTTTCCATCCCGTCATCTTCGCAGCCAGTCTAGCGTTCTGTCCACGTTTACCTATAGCGAGTGACAATTGATAGTCAGGTACAACGACAGTTGTCGATCGATCTTCCTCATTCACCTGAACGTCAATGACTTTTGACGGGCTCAGCGCATTTGCAACGAATATAGCCGGATCCTCGGACCATTCGACAATATCGATTTTCTCGCCGTTGAGTTCATTTGAAATGGATTGAACCCGGGCGCCTCTTGCACCTACACATGAACCGACTGGATCGACTGCTTCATTATTCGTATGCACTGAAATTTTGGAACGGTCGCCCGCTTCTCGGGCAATCGATTTAATTTCAACGATGCCTTCAAAAATTTCAGGAACCTCAACTTCAAACAGCCTACGGAGAAGTCCCGGATGCGTTCTTGATACAAACACTTGAGGACCTCGCGACGTACGTTCAACTTTTGTAATATATACTTTGATGCGGTCATGTGGCTGATACGTTTCAGTTGGAATCTGTTCGCCAACCGGCAAAACAGCTTCCACTTTCCCAAGACCAACATATAGGTTCCGTGCGTCGAGCCTCTCAACGATACCATTGACGATATCATCTTCTCTGTCGACGTACTCCTCATAAATGATACCGCGTTCAGCTTCACGCACACGTTGTGTAACAACCTGCTTAGCAGTTTGTGCTGCTACACGGCCGAAATCACGCGGTGTTACTTCTTCTTCAACGACATCCTCAAGTTCATAAGCAGGATTGATTTTGTGTGCATCTTCAAGACTAATTTGTAAACGATCATCCTCAACCTCTTCGACGACGTCTTTTCTGGCATAGACTTTCATTGTTCCTTTTGCAAGGTTCAGGTCAACGCGTACGTTTTGAGCCTGGTTGAAGTTTCGTTTATATGCGGTTACAAGTGCCGCTTCGATTGCTTCTACTAATACGTCCCTAGAAATGCCTTTTTGCTTTTCAAGGGCTGTCAATGCATCGAGTAGATCACTACTCATGTTAATCACTCCTACTATTCAATTATGCGGAAAAGTCGATGGCCAAACGGGCAAGTGCGATTTTTTCCTTGTCGATCACGACGGTCAATTTTCTTGTCTTAATACGTATTTCAACTTCTGCGGCATCTGGGCCATATGACAGCAAATAACCTTCGAACTCTTTCATACCATCAATGAGCTCGTATGTCTTAATGAATACAAACTGTCCAATTGCTTTTTGAAAATCTTCTTCCTTCTTCAACGGGCGCTCTGCACCAGGTGAAGATACTTCAAGAAAGTAGTTTTGCGGGATTGGATCAGTGCGGTCGAGCTCTTCACTCAGCTTTTCGCTAACTTGAGCGCATTGGTCAATATCGATAGGACCATTAGGCGTATCGATATAAACGCGTAAAAACCAGTCTCTTCCTTCTTTTAAAAACTCGACGTCGACAAGTTCCAATTCTAATTCTTCTACAATCGGACTGACGAGTTTTGTGACTTCTTCCGTAATATTACTCATCTTATCCCTCCCGAAATATTAATCAAATACGCCTCGGCGTATTTGTGCCCAGATTGAGCAGAGAAGTTAGCCTAAGAACGTCCCGTGGCATTGATGACAATGACCTACATCGTGTAGGCTTTCACACAGGTGGCATGCTTGCACGATTCACTTCACTACAAAACCTATGACATCCACCGGAGGCTTGAATCTTATTTAGCAAAAATACGAACTCCCGCCAAATAAGATAAAAAACAGTACAGAACAACAGAAAAGAGCGGGAAATCCCACTCTTTTTGCGCAAGACTATTACAAAAGTTGTTCCCATCATACCATATGAAATATTATGGTGCAAACATTGTGCTAAAAGAGGGAAAGTTGATTCGCTTCTGGCATTCCTTCTAGACAGCCAAGTGAATCCATATATTCGACAATTGTCTTCGAAACACGACCACGCTGCTGAAAGTCCTCTTTCGAAAGAAACTCTCCATCTTTCCTTGCTTCTACAATTGAATTCGCTACGTTCGTTCCAAGAGAAGGCACCGCGTTAAACGGGGGAATCAATGTATTGCCTTCAATAAGAAATTTCGTCGCATCAGATTTATACAAATCCGGCTTAGCCAATGAGATGCCCCGTTCCCACATTTCTAGTGCCAGTTCGAGCACTGTCAGCAAACTCTTTTCTTTCGGTGTTGCATCGAGCCCTTTTGCATTAATTTCTTTAATTTGAGCCCGTACTGATGCCGATCCCTGTGTCATGGACAAAAGGTCGAAATCGGTTGCCCGTACCGTGTAGTATGTTGCATAGTACAAAATAGGATGATGCACTTTGAAATAAGCGATGCGCAGCGCCATCAATACATAGGCAGCCGCGTGCGCTTTCGGGAACATATATTTGATTTTTTTACATGATTCAATGTACCAGTTTGGCACGCCTTGCACTTTCATTTCCGCTTCGAACTCCGGCGTCAAACCACGGCCTTTACGTACGAATTCCATGATTTGAAATGCCATCGAAGGTTCTAACCCTTGATAGATCAAGTACACCATAATATCGTCACGGCAGCCGATAACGTCGGACAATTCGCACGTCTTATTCTGAATCAATTCCTGGGCATTGCCGAGCCAGACGTCCGTACCGTGGGATAATCCCGAAATCTGAATCAGTTCCGAAAATGTCGAAGGCTTCGTCTCCTCAAGCATCTGGCGAACGAATCTTGTCCCGAATTCCGGTACACCGAGCGTGCCCGTCTTACAGCCGATCTGCTCCGGCGTGACCCCGAGTGAAGACGTACCGCTGAATAATTGCATAACGCCTTTATCGTCCGGCGGAATCGTCAACGGGTCGATACCAGATAAGTCCTGCAACATTTTAATCATGGTCGGATCATCGTGACCAAGAATATCGAGTTTCAACAAGTTATTGTCGATGGAATGGAAGTCGAAGTGAGTCGTCATCCAGCTTGAATTTAAATCATTCGCCGGGAACTGCACCGGGGTGAAGTCGAATATATCCATATCATCGGGAACAACGATAATTCCACCGGGATGTTGCCCAGTATTCCGTTTAACGCCTGAACAACCTTGCACAAGCCGATCAATTTCAGCGCCGCGGAAGTTCAAATTGTTATCATTCATATAACCGCGCACATATCCGTATGCAGTCTTCTCGGCGACTGTTCCGATTGTACCTGCGCGATATACAAAATCCTCCCCGAACAGATCCTTCGTATAATTATGGGCATGCCCTTGATAATCACCGCTGAAATTGAGATCGATATCCGGAACTTTATCCCCATTAAAACCTAGGAATGTTTCGAACGGGATATCTTGACCGTCTTTTTTGAACATCGTGCCGCAAGAAGGACACACTTTATCCGGAAGGTCATATCCAGAACTGACGGATCCATCATCGAAAAACTCAGATGTCTTACAGGATGGGCACACGTAATGCGGCGCCATCGGATTCACTTCGGTTATTTCCATCATCGTTGCGACAAGCGACGAGCCCACCGATCCCCGGGACCCGACAAGATACCCATCATCAAGTGATTTCTTCACAAGTTTATGTGAGATGAGATAGATAACCGCGAACCCATGACCGATGATTGACTTCAATTCTTTCTCAATACGCGCTTCGATGATTTCCGGCAATTGCTCGCCATATATGTGATGTGCCATCGTATACGTCAATTCGCGTACTTCTTCGTCAGCACCTTCAATCGTTGGTGTATAAAGATCATCTTTAATCGGTTTCACATTGCCGATCCGCTCTAAGATGGCATGCGGATTGTCAATAACGATTTCTTCCGCAACTTGCTCACCAAGAAATGCAAACTCTTCCAGCATTTCATCAGTTGTTCGAAACTGGACTGCCGGCAACGAATGCCTGTTCATCGGATTTGCCCCGCCCTGCGATCTGACTAGCACTTGGCGGAATGTCGCATCCGTCTCATCGATATAATGAACGTTGCCTGTTGCACAGACCGGCAGACCGACTTTTTTCCCAAGCTTGATCAGTTTCCGCATAATGTCTTCCATGTTCCACTCATCACGGATCAATTCAAGTTCAACAAGATGAGAGTAAACTGGTTTTGGATGTACTTCAAGGTAATCATAAAATTTCGCAATCTCTTCTACCTCATCCATCGGTTTTTGCATAAGGCCCTCGAACACTTCTCCTTTATCACAACCGGAACCAACGAGCAGTCCTTTACGATATTTAACAAGCAATGAACGCGGAATACGCGGAACCCGGTAAAAATAATCCATATGCGAGTATGAAACAAGTTTAAACAGGTTTTTCAATCCTTCATCGTCTGTCGCCAAAAGCGTACAATGCGATGGTCTAGCTCTTTTGTATGCGTCTCCTTCACCAATATGGCGGTTAAAGTCATCCAAGTATTCGATACCCTTCTCCTCCGCGTCTTTCAACAAACGAAGGAACAAATGCGCAGTTGCTTCAGTATCATAGATTGCACGGTGAGCCTGAGTCAGTTCGATGCCGAACTTTTTCGCCAGCGTACCCAGCCGGTGATTCCCCATTTCAGGATAGAGAAAACGGGCCAGCTCAAGTGTATCAATTACCGGATAAGCGGCAGCTTCCAAACTTGCTTTTTTACATGCTTCGTAAAAGAATCCCATATCAAATTTTGCATTATGGGCGACAAGAATCGAATCACCGATGAATTCGATGAAATCTTTTGTGACATCTGCAATTTCAGGTGCATCTTTTACCATATCATCAGTAATACCGGTCAACTTAGTCGTAGTAGATGATAATGGGTGATGCGGGTTTGAAAATCTTTCAAAGGTATCAACGATCTCGCCGTTTTTCACTCGGACTGCAGCCAGCTCGATGATCGTGTCATACACCGCCGATAGTCCGGTGGTCTCGACGTCAAATACTATATATGAATCATCTTCAAGTTTTCGGTGCTGTTCCTCAAAAACGATTGGCACACCATCATCCACCAAGTTTGCTTCCATTCCAAAAATGACTTTCACACCATGTTTTTTCCCGGCGTTATACGCCTCTGGAAATGATTGTACGTTAGCATGATCCGTAATCGCGATTGCAGGATGTCCCCATTTTGCCGCTTGTCCAACGAGTGCTGATGCAGATACGACAGCATCCATCTGACTCATCGTCGTATGCGCATGTAGTTCAATTCGCTTTCTGCCCTCCGGTGCCTTGTCTTTCCTGATAATAGGTGACACTTCCATAATGTCTTGTGCCATCATAATAAGATCACGTACGAACGTATCGTTCTGGATACCACCGCGCGCTCGAATCCATGCTCCCTTTTTCAATACCTTCATCATTTCTGCATCTTCGTTATCACGCGAGAACATCTTCACAAGAATTGAATCCGTATAATCTGTCACTTTGATTGTCAAAAGTGATCGTCCGCTCCGTAGTTCACGGATTTCTGTATCAAACACATATCCTTCGATTGTCACACGGCGTTCTTCGTCTTGGATATGCTGGATTTCGAGCAACGGCTCATCGGGTTTAATAGGCGTTCCAAGACGGAATGGCCCAGATATATTGCCACTTTCTTTCATGGACGTTTCCCTTTGCTTCAAGTCGGCAAGTGCTTTTTGGCCGAAAGCTTCCTCTTCGGCCAGCCGTTGCGCAACGAACGCTTCACGGGCCGCTTCTGCTCCGCTGTCTTCCTCCGTTAACTTGAAATCAACAGCCGGCCGCGGAAATCCGAATGATGTATAGACATCTGATATAAGTACGGCATATTTACCTTTCATCGTTTGCAGTTCCATGTCACTCATGCAAAGTAGCGTCATTTTCCCGCCCGCCATGACCGGCTTTTGGCTTATAAGGCGTTCTCTGATCGGCGGTGACATATCGCTCATCTCTTCGATGATAAATGGCCAATAATCCGCAAGCAATTGACCGTCCATCTCCAGACTATTGGATGTTATATGTAACTTAACCGTCGCAATAGCCGAAAATGTTTTATTTATACGCTGTGAAAATATAGCGTAGACATCCGCCGGCAACGGCTTATCGAGGGTTAAGTTAAATTGCCATACCCGCGATTTCCGATGAATATTCACGCGGTTAAGTGCTGCATTTTCAAAGTGGATGGCATATTGGTCATCCGTCATCCCGATTTGCTGCAACAAGATATATAATTTATTTATAGCGTCCATAAGCCTCTCCTATCCTCCATCAGTGTAAGAAAAGCGTAAGGCGCCGTTTAGCCCCGACAGGCATAAGAGATAATGGGAAGGCAGTCTAGGATCGCGACGTCCTGTCGCAACGACTGCATACCTGTATCCTTGCAGGCACAAGGAGGCGTACTTCTTCAGCCACTATAGCAAAACGGCTTATGACCCGAGGGGCTGGCGCCTGGAGCTAGACACTGTTCCATATTGAAAAACTTATAAATTTATCTTTTAAAAGAAGAGAAGTACCGACATGCGGCCTTCCCTTCTCGATAGTTATTCAGCTGTGAAAAATGCTTGTAACTTTTCAGTGATTTCTTCTTTTTGCCATTCAGCAGATTCGCCGGATTGTCTAAATTTAACTTCGACAATTCCTTCTGAAGCTCTCTTTCCGACTGTAATCCGAACCGGCAAACCAATTAAATCCGAATCAGCAAATTTAACGCCTGCCCGTTCAGGACGGTCGTCATAGAGTACATCGTATCTATAAGATTTTAAAATTTTATATAATTCATCAGCTAATTCTACTTGGCTCTCATCTTTAATGTTTACCGCAATAAGATGGACATCAAACGGCGCGATTTTCTTCGGCCATTTCAACCCCAACTCATCATTGAACTGCTCCGCAACAGCTGCAAGTATACGCGAAACACCAATGCCATAACAACCCATGATGTAAGGTTTCGCCCTGCCGTTTTCATCTAGGAATGTTCCGCCCATTGGTTCACTATATGTCGTACCTAGTTTGAATACATGTCCAAGTTCAATTCCTTTGGCGAACTTAATTGTCCCATTGCCATCCGGAGATACGTCTCCCTCGCGGATGAAACGAAGATCCTCATAGCGGTCCACAGCAAAATCGCGTTCAGGGTTGATGTTAATCAAATGGAAACCATCTTCGTTCGCTCCGCATACACCGTTTACGATTGAAGCGACTGAATGGTCCGCAATTACTTTGAGATCGAGTGGAAGTTTAACAGGACCGATAGAACCAACTTCACAAGAAAGAAGCTTAGTAACATCTTCTTCAGAAGCAAATTCAACTTCAGATGCACCAAGAGCATTTTTCAGCTTAATATCATTGATTTCATAATCGCCGCGACAGAGAACGGCAATTAGTTCATCATCTGCTTTAAATATAAGTGTTTTTATCAGACGAGTCGCATCGACATCGAGGAATGAAGCAACTTCACTAATCGTTTTTTGGCCAGGTGTTGCAACTTTTTCCATTGCCTGTAATACTTCGTCCGATTTTTCATATTGCATATTCACTTCAGCCATTTCAATGTTAGCTGCATATGAAGAAGAATCACTATATGCGATTGTATCTTCACCGATATCCGAAAGCGCCATAAATTCATGCGTATCTGTTCCACCGATTGAGCCACCATCTGCCATAACTGCACGGAAATCAAGCCCAAGCCTTGTAAAAATATTCGTATAGGCTTGCATCATTTCCTGGTATTTCTCATCTAGGCTTTCTTCCGTCGCATGGAAGGAATACGCATCTTTCATGATGAATTCGCGTCCTCGAAGAAGTCCAAAACGGGGCCGTTGCTCGTCTCTGAACTTCGTCTGGATTTGAAACATTGTCAGCGGCAACTTCTTATAAGATTTCACTTCGTCGCGGACAAGAGAAGTGATTACTTCTTCATGTGTCGCACCAAGTGCAAATTCCCTTTTATGCCGATCAGTTAATCTGAACAGTTCAGGACCATACGAATACCATCTTCCGGTTTCCTGCCACAGTTCAGCCTGTTGCATGGCGGGCATGAACACTTCGACAGCTTCGACGGCTTCCATTTCTTCCCGAATAATTGCTTCGATTTTTTGAAGCACTTTCTTGCCTAAAGGAAGGAAAGAATAAATCCCGCTTGTATTTTGTCGGATAAAACCTGCACGCAAGAGAAGCTGATGTGATTTTATATCTGCATCGGAAGGTACTTCACGCATTGTAGGTATGAACGTTCGTGATTGTTTCATATATGTGCCCACCTCAAGTAATGTTATTGGAAATCTCGTTTTATTGCCTATTCTATAGCGGTCAAACGTCCAGGATATATGTCAGCCTAGAGGGATTGGACTGCATCCCTCTTAGTTGCCACAAGAAGTGGCGACCTTTGACTGCGTATTTGTAACGACCGTTTCCGTTTTTTTTACTAAAAGAAAAATTGTTGGATATCATTCCAGGTTACCACAAGCATGAGTACCATCAAGAGCATAATTCCAACAAAGTGGACCATTCCTTCTTTTTGCTTGTCAATTGGTTTACCGCGAATTGCTTCAAACAAGAAGAACAACAATCTTCCACCGTCAAGCGCAGGCAATGGTAATAAGTTCATGATACCTAAGTTGATGCTTAAAATTGCAGCCCAGTTCATGAGTTGGTATACGCCGTACTGCGCAACTTCCTCCGTCGCTTTGTAAATGCCCACTGGTCCCGATAATGCGTCGAGTGTAAATTTACCTGTTACAAGCATGCCGAGTAATTCCGCAATTCTTTTGATCCAGACAATGGTTTCTTCAGCACCATACTGCACTGCTTTTATTGGATTTTTCAACACAGGGCTCGTATAGCGTACACCGATTTGGCCAATTTCTGTTCCTGCCTCTTCAACTGTAGCCGGAACAACATCCAATGTCACCGACTCTCCATTACGATCCACTTCAAATTGAAGAGGTACGCCGGCACTTTCTTGGATAATAGCAGCAAACTCCTGCCATGTGTCGATCGGTTTGCCGTCGACCACTTTAATGAAGTCTCCATCTTGCATTCCAGCCGCTTGTGCGGGACCATCACTGACTACATCCGTAATAATGGGTTCATATGTTGGAACTCCTTGTAACAGACCGATTGCAAGGAAAATGAAAAACGAAAGGATAAAGTTAAACAACGGACCTGCAAAGATGGTCATAGCCCGGCTACCAACAGACTTCGATTCGAATTGGCGATCATACGGAGCAATAAGTGTTTTCTGCCCCTTCTCAAAGATAATCGCTTTTCTAGATACGTTATAACGAACAAGCTGTCCTTCTTCATCATACCCTTCGATGAACAGTTCCTTTTCTAAATCAGACGATTCCGTTTCAAGGAACAGCACGTCAGGATTCGCAACATTACGATTCAAATAAATTTTTTCAATTTCATTCTCAGCATTGATCAAAAGACCTACACGATAACCAGGCTGTAATTCAACCGTATCAAAGTCTTCCCCTGCCATCCGAACATAACCGCCAAGGGGCAGAAGCCGGATTGTATATAACGTTTCACCTTTTTGAATCCCAATAATTTTAGGGCCGAATCCAATTGCAAACTCACGCACCATAATTCCAGCCTTTTTCGCGAACAGGAAATGCCCTAGTTCATGAAAAAAGACCAAAGAACCGAATATAATAATAAACGCAATAACGGTTTCCATAAAAAACCACCTTCACTGACCTGTTAGGCCGTTTCTAAACAACTCATTCTACCATAGCATACACTAATTTTCGAGTAAGCGAATCGGTTTCCAATATCGCTTCGAGATCTGGAACTGAAATTGTTCGATGTGCCTCCATTACCCGTTCAATGATGTCTTCGATTTGTATAAATGAAATACGGCCTTTCATGAACAACGCCACAGCCACTTCATTCGCCGCATTCATCGCTGCTGGCATCGTTCCACCCTCTTTACCAGCAGCATATGCAAGAGCCAGTGCTTTAAAGCGGACAAGATCCATTTTCTCGAAATGTAGTTTTCCAATTTCCTCAAGACGCAAGGGTTTCGCATTTTTCATCGGAATTCGGTCGGGATATGTCAGCGCATACTGGATTGGCACTCGCATATCTGGCGAACCCAGTTGTGCCATGACACTTGTATCTTCGAACTCAATCATCGAATGGATGATGCTCTCCTTGTGTTGCAGGCAATCGATTTTGTGATAAGGCATTGCAAACAGATGATGTGCTTCAATCACTTCAAGCCCCTTGTTCATCATTGTCGCCGAGTCGATTGTTAATTTATTCCCCATCGACCAATTGGGATGTGCAAGAGCTTGTTCGAGCGTCACGCTTGAAAGTTCTTCACGGGTTAAGTCTCTGAAACTACCGCCCGAGGCAGTCAAGATGAGCCGGCTAATACTTTTTGGATTTTCTCCATTCAACGCTTGGAAAAGTGCCGAATGTTCACTATCAACAGGTAAAATTGGAACATTGTATTTCCGAGCCTCGCTCATAACAATATCGCCTGCTGCGACTAGCGTTTCTTTATTGGCTATGGCAATTGTAATGCCTGCGCGGATCGCTTCAAGTGTCGGTTTAAGACCAACGCTACCAATAACGGAGTTAAGCAATACATCAGCACCTGTACGCGCCGCAGTTTCAACAAGACCTTCATCGCCATAAACGAAATGGATGTTCGGGAATTCTGTTTGCAGCACCTCGGCATCAACACGTCTTATCACAGACACAGTTTTCGGATGGTGCGCGGAAACAATTTCTCTTACTCTATCGATATTCAAACCAGCCGAAAAAGATACGAGCTTAAATTTATCCGGATTCGAACTGATGATATCAAGTGTCTGCGTACCGATGGAACCTGTAGCTCCCAGTAAGCTTATTTTTTTTGTCATATAGAAGACACCCTTTCCGTTATCCTACAAAGTGCAGAAAATGAAGTAGCGGCAATACGAAAAGGAGACTATCAAATCTGTCCAGTATTCCTCCATGCCCTGGCAGGAGCTTTCCTGAATCCTTCACTCCATACTGCCTTTTTAGTGCCGATTCGACAAGATCGCCCAATTGCCCGATAATCGATGCAATGATCGTAACAATAATAAGTATGGTATATGTAGAAGCGATCGGGAAAATGTATTGGAATACGCAAGCAAAAACAACTGCTGACAATATTCCTCCTACAAAACCTTCGACTGTCTTATTTGGAGAAATTTCCGGCCAAAGCTTTCGCTTCCCGATTTTTCTCCCCACAAAATATGCCCCAGAATCCGTAACCCAGATTACCATCAAGGCGTAAACGACATATTCAATTCCGAACAATCTTGTTTCAATCAAATAATAAAACCCGATTCCGACATATAATACGCTCAAAACAGAAAAAGCCGCATGATCGAACGTATATCGATTTTTAACAATGACTGTATAAATCAATAAAATAAGGACGATAGCAAATGTCATTTCGATTTTTGTGTAACCAACCATTTCGAAAACTTTGTTGCTCCAACTCGCAGGCATAAGTAAGATAGCAAGCGCAGCCCATGTCAAAATACCTTCGACTGAAAATAATTGGATATCCCTCATTCGTAATAATTCGTATAGACCGATTGTTGCAATCGCATAAACTGCAATCGTGAAGGGCAATCCTCCTATAACGACTAACGGAACGAAAAAGATTAGTGCAACGATTGCTGTTAGTATCCTCTGTTTCAAACGTCCCCATTCCCTTCCACACTTCCAAAACGTCTATTACGCAATTGGAATTCTTCGATTGCATTCAACATGCATAGTGCATCAAAATCCGGCCACAATACATCCGTGAATGAAAACTCGGCATATGCGAGCTGCCATAACATGAAATTGGACAGTCTGACTTCACCGCTTGTTCGAATCAGCAAATCCGGTTCCGGCAAATGAGCAGTCATTAGATGGGAACCGATGAGTGATTCGTCAATATCTTCTGCTTTAATCGAACCCGCTGCTACAAGTGTTGCAATTTCTTTTACAGATTCGACAAGCTCCAGCCTGCTTCCATAATTCATGGCAAAGTTCAATGTTAAACCATCATTGTGCTTTGTTTCCTCAATTGCTTTACTAATTGCTTTTTTTGTATGATCTGGCAACATGTCAAAGTTTCCAATCATCTCTACTTTTACGTTTTGCTCGATTAGTTCGGGGAGGTAGGTGCTAAGAAACTCTCCGGGAAGTTTCATTAAGAAATCTATTTCGAGTTTTGGCCGTTTCCAGTTTTCTGTGGAGAAAGCGTAAAGTGTAAGCACTTTTACGCCAAGGTCATTTGCAATGCGCGTTATTATACGGACCTTTTTCATCCCTTCATGATGACCTGCAATTCTTGGCAAATTACGTTGTTTCGCCCATCTGCCATTGCCGTCCATAATAATCGCAACATGGGCAGGGATATGCCTGCTTTTAACGTGCGCAATCCGGTCAGAAATTGAGTCTTCTGACACCACAGATTTTTTCCCAAAAAGTTTTTCCAGCATGTCGTTTCCTCCACTCAGCTACTTTACAGAGCAAGTACATACTCTATCGTAACAAATTAGACGGTTAATTTCATTTTTTATTGCTGTTCAAATAAGAAAAGTGCAAGGCGCCCGTTCAGAGGCGCTGAAGTCTGGACGTGTACTATCACCTTTTACAAGCTTTCCACAGTCCAAGAATTTTATAGTTTCTTAAGCAATGAAAAAGACGTCCTGAAATTAGGACGTCTCGGAATATAGAAAGTTCTTCTATCAGATTTCCATGATTTCATTTTCTTTATCTTTTGCGATCTCGTCGATCCTCACGATTTGCGAATCTGTCAACTTTTGAATTTCTTCACCATAACGGTGTAGTTCATCTTCAGTTATCTCGCTACTTTTTTCGAGTTTCTTGAAATCTTCATTTGCATCACGACGAATATTACGAATCGCGATTTTTGCATCTTCTGATTCTTTTTTCACAGATTTCACAAGCTCTTTCCGGCGATCTTCTGTCAACGCTGGAACAGCAAGGCGAATAACACTACCATCATTAGAAGGTGTGATTCCGATATCTGATTTCATAATTGCTTTTTCAATATCAGCTAGAATTGTTTTGTCGTAGGGTTGAATGACAAGAAGACGAGCTTCTGGTACTGAAATACCAGCCATTTGTGTTATCGGGGTAGGGGCGCCGTAATACTCGACAGTTAACCTGTCCAGCATTGCTGCATTTGCACGTCCTGCACGAATGGAGGCTAATTCTCTCGTATATCCCCCGATTGCTTTTTCCATACGTTCTTTCGCTTGATCCATTACTTCGTTAGCCATTACAAATTCCTCCTGACGACCGTCCCGATTGGCTCACCTAGGACAGCTCTCTTAATATTTCCATTTTCCATAATAGAGAATACTACGAGTGGAATATCATTGTCCATACATAGAGTTGAAGCTGTGGAATCCATTACTTCAAGCCCCTGGTTAATGACATCCAAAAACGATAGTTCTAAATATTTGACTGCGTTTTTATCTTTTGCAGGGTCAGCGGAATAGACACCATCTACATTATTTTTCGCCATAAGGATGACATCCGCTTCTATTTCAGCCGCACGGAGAGCCGCTGTTGTATCTGTTGAGAAATACGGATTTCCTGTCCCTGCCGCGAAAATAACGACTCTTTTCTTTTCAAGATGCTGGATAGCTTTGCGGCGTATGTATGGTTCCGCGACTTGTCTCATTTCAATTGATGAAGATACACGGGTTTCCACGCCAAGCTTTTCAAGGGAATCCTGTAGAGCGAGGGAATTCATGACTGTAGCAAGCATGCCCATGTAATCCGCTGTCGCACGATCCATTCCCATTTCACTGCCGACTTTTCCGCGCCAAATATTTCCGCCTCCAACGACGACCGCAACCTCGACCTCAAGATCGACAACTTCTTTTACTTGTTTTGCAACCGTTTTGATGACCTCAGGCGATAAACCAAAGCCTTTTTCACCAGCAAGGGCTTCTCCGCTTAATTTCAAGACGATGCGTTTATATTTTGGGATGCTCATTTGTACCCTCCATCTACTCTGTTTTCTTAAGAAAAGCGCAAGGCGCCGTCCAGCCCCGACAGGCATAAGACGATTTGCAAGGAGGGATGCAGTTCAATCCCTCCCCGCTGCGTGACTCACATCCTGTAAGCCTCCGAGGGGTTGGCGCCTGGAGCTAGACATTGTTCCATGTTGAAAATCTTATACTTCCTTAGCTCTTGAAAAATGGGGAACACACGCATGTGTTCCCCATTTGTTATTCTATATCGGCTCAGTTACCTTTAACTTGATTCATAACTTCGTCAGCGAAGTTATCTTCAGGTTTTTCGATACCTTCACCAACCGCATAGCGGATAAACTCTTTCAAAGTACCGCCAGTTGATTTCACGAAGTCACCAACTTTTTGATCGGAATTTTTAACAAATGCCTGATCAAGTACACAAATTTCTTCGAAATATTTACCGATACGGCCTTCGACCATTTTCGCTACAATGTTTTCCGGTTTGCCTTCATTAAGTGCTTGTTCTGTAAGGATTTTGCGTTCGTGTTCAACTTCCTCCGCAGAAACTTCGTCACGTGAAACATATTTAGGGTTTAATGCAGCAATGTGCATCGCAACATCTTTTGCAGCATCAGAATCTGTCGATCCTTCGAGGATAACCAAGACACTGATACGTCCGCCCATGTGCAAATAAGGACCGAAAGCATCGTTATCTGTTTTTGTACGGATTTCATAACGGCGAAGACTAATTTTCTCACCAATTTTAGCAACAGCATTTGAAATGTGATCCGCTACTGACAAGCCGTTCGGAAGAATTGACTCGATTGCTTCTTCCACTGTTGCAGGTTTTGTAGCAAGTAGGTGTTCAGCCAATTCACTTACCAGTGTTTGGAAACCTTCATTTTTAGCTACGAAATCTGTTTCAGCATTCACTTCAAGGATAATTGCTTCGTTACCGTTTACATGAATAGATGTTGTACCATCAGCAGCGATACGGTCCGCTTTCTTCGCTGAGCTGGAAAGTCCTTTTTCACGAAGGTAATCAATTGCCGCCTCCATATCACCATTAACTTCAGTTAACGCTTTTTTACAATCCATCATACCTGTACCTGTTTTTTCTCGTAATTCCTTAACCATTTGCGCTGTAATTTTCATTTTTTCCATTCCTCCTATTTATGCCATCAATTCCGAAAAAAGACGATAAGGGTATAAGCCGCTTATCGTCTTTTCATTTACTGGATTTACTCTGCAGCTACCGTTTCTTCTTGAGTCGCTTCTTCGTCTTCGCCTTGTCTTGATTCAAGCAAAGCATCAGCCATTTTGCTAGTCAATAGACGTACTGCGCGAATCGCATCATCATTCGCAGGAATGATGTAGTCAATTTCGTCTGGATCACAGTTCGTGTCAACGATTCCAACTAGTGGAATGTTCAATTTGATCGCTTCAGCAACCGCGATGCGTTCTTTGCGTGGGTCAACAACGAACATAACATCCGGAATTGCTTTCATATCACGGATTCCGCCAAGGAATTTCACAAGACGTTCGTGTTGTTTCTTAAGTTGTCCAACTTCTTTTTTAGGAAGTACGTCAAATGTACCGTCTTCTTCCATTTTCTCGATTTGTTTCATACGTGCAACACGTTTTTGGATTGTGCCAAAGTTTGTAAGTGTTCCACCAAGCCAGCGTTGGTTAATATAATACATTCCAGCGCGTTCAGCTTCTTCTTTAATTGCATCTTGTGCTTGTTTTTTAGTACCGACGAATAGAACTTTACCGCCATCAGCACCAACTTGACGCATGAATGCATAAGCTTCTTCAAGTTTTTTCACCGTTTTTTGTAGATCGATGATGTAGATTCCGTTACGTTCCACGAAGATGAATTTCTTCATTTTCGGGTTCCAGCGGCGTGTTTGGTGACCGAAGTGTACTCCGGCTTCAAGCAGTTGTTTCATTGAGATAACTGACATTTTTTATTCCTCCTGTTTTGGTTTAATTCCCTCCGTGTACCTCATCCGCCAAAACGACCTCTCGGCACCATTCCTGACGTCCGTGCACGTGTGTAGTAATACCACTTGATAATATACCACAGAGTTTTTTTTATTGCAACTTGCTTTATCTGAATTTCAAAATTAACTCGATCTCTGTGCGCCCTTTGCCTAATTTCTTAGCAATTTCTTCGATCGTTTGACCCGCATCATGCAGCCTGATTGCCTGTGTCCTCGCATCCATCGCTACCGGTGCTACAGTAGTTTCTTCCGGGTTATGCCCCTGCCCTGTCGCTACCGCATTATATGATTTGATGGCGAGCTGGACTGGAATTTTAGGCATAGTAACGGACATTACAGGTTCGTAGTCTTTTAATGTTGCACTTTCTTCAGGAGCAGGCTCATTGCCCTTTGTTACTTTTGGGCTGGAAGGCTCTTGAACGCGTATTGTTAGCTGTTCAATTAAACGCTCATTCTCGTCTTTTAACTCGGATAAGTATGCGCCAATCGAGTCATCCATTTCAGCCATCAGCTTCCGCTGCTTCTTTTCAAGATCATCAAATTTAGAAACTTTAGTGTATAGCAATGCTAGAAAATAAAAACATATTATTTGGATGATGAATAAAAATACTAGAAAAATCGTTGTCATCTCTATTAGCCTGTAAAGTCAACGAACGCACCCTTATAAGGATGTACCGTCTTCTTTTCCTCTTCGTTTTGTTGTCGTTCTCCTTCTTGCAGCTGACTTTGTTCCTGCCGAGTCCCATCTGCAGCGGTCTTAGCAGTATCTTCAGACTCCAAAACGGTTTCTTTGCCTTTCAGCGTTTGCCGGTCCATAAGGGAATTAGCATGATCCAGGTTTAATTGAGTCTGCTGGTGTTTTTGCTCTGCCACTTTTCCTGCCTCAAAAGTCTTGGGTATCGCAATTTGCAATTCAATTCCTTTTAGACTCATAATATCCCTCCATCGACTATTTCAGAAGCCAATAGTTTGCGAAGTTTAAACAGTGCCTTCGAGTGGATTTGAGAAATCCGAGAAGTGGAGAGGCCCAGAATTTCACCAATTTCCGTCAGCGTCATTTCCTCTGTATAGAAAAAATTTAGCACGAGCTGTTCGTTTTTATTCAGTTCTTTAATCTTAGTAGCCAAGTCGCCAATCAATTCGGTCATCATTGTCTTTTGTTCAGGCGTTCTAACACCTTCGTCTTTCAGGACGAATGATTTTTGTCCTTCATCGTCATCGTCATTAATTTTCTCATCAATGGAAAGGACATTCGAAAAGTAATGTTCATGCACAGTCTGATAGACTTGGTCTACACTTATCCCCATATGATCGGCAATTTCTTCTGGTGTCGCATGGCGCTGTAACTTCTGTTCAAGTCTCATAATCTCTTCTTCTTGTTTTTTGGATTTCTCCCTTGAAGAACGCGGTAACCAATCTTCTTTTCGCAAACCGTCGATGATTGTGCCCCGAATACGGAAAGAGGCATACGTATCAAACTTCAAATCTCTGCCTGGATCGAATTTCGTCAATGCGTCGAATAGACCTTGAAGTCCAAGGCTCATTATATCGTCGCGGGAAACGTTACGCGGCAGTCCCGAGCTAATCCGTTGTACATGATAGCTGACAAGCGGTGTGTATTTACGGACAAGTATGTCTCCTGCTTCGGGATCACGATTACGTATCCACAGGTCCCAATATACTTCTTCCTCCATCAAATCCTGTTTCGACATCGAATCCCTCACTTTCCATGATGATTCCGTCATAGTTACTCATATTATAGCAAAGAAACACGAAAAAAGGCGCCTGAAATGATCAGCCGCCATGCTTAATTGTTCGGCGGCCGAATTCTTCCGCTCTATTTTCAGATTTCTTTCGTGCCTAAGTTTACTGTCCGGACATTAAGTATTGATAGCGTGGGATTGAATTCGATTGTTCGTCCACTAGAACCACCCGTATCCTCGGCAATGATTGGAATGGACAATCGGTTCAACTCATTTTTAACAGCTTCAACGTTTCGCGGGCCTATGCGAATCGTATCGCTCGAACCGAATTGAAACATTTGTGAACCGCCGGCAATTTTAGCCTTCAACGCCATTGGCCTGACACCTTCCGCCTTAAGTAATTCCATCAGCGCATAAATACCCGTATCCGCAAATTTAGCTACATTTACGCGGTCCGATTTGCCAAGATTGGAATCCGGAAGCATGATATGTACCATACCTGCAACTTTTTTCTTCTCATCATACAATACGACTCCGACACATGAGCCCAGTCCGGAGGTACGAATTGTCATCGGTTCCTTGACGATATTCATATCTGCTATTCCTACTCTGACTACCTCGTTCAACGTCATCATCTCACATCACACCTAGTGAACGGAAAATTGTAACATAAGACGAAGGATCCGGAAGCAGGAAAAAGTGACCGTCAATATTTGAAATCCCATCCTCACCTTCTTCGCGAATTTGCGTGTCAATGACAATGACTTCATCGCTATGATGGGATACTTCAATTAATCCAAAACTAACGATCGCACCAACCATATCAACACTTAGTGAAGGTACGGTTGGATAAATCTTCAAGCCTGTAAAATCGGAAAGTGCGGACAAATAAGAACCGGAAAGAATATTGCCAAGTTCTTGCATCGCGGAAATTCCGATTTCAGGTAAATCAGGAGAAGAAAAATCGAATGTCTCGTCCCCGATTAATCTTCTAATGAAGTGATTTGCAGATTCCAATGGCAGAACAAAAAACATGCTGCCTGACAAATCTCCCTCTATTCGGAGGAAGATTCCAGCTACAATCGTTTCAGCGCCTCCAGCAAGGTCAAACATTTCATCGAATGAAACAAGTTTGACATTGGGAACATGCATATCGATTTTACGTTCAAGCAGTTGTGACAATGAAGTTGCCGCATGCGCAGCTCCGATATTACCGACTTCTTTCAATACATCAAGATGCATATCGGTAATCGGGTTTTCAGAATTCATCTGTCGTCACCCGCTTCACGGGCTCAAGAACTTTATCAAGATTGAGCATGACGAGAAGGTGTTTTTCAACTTTAGCAACACCGGAAATGAAGTCCGATTCAATGGAGCCCACAACTTCCGGTTGCGGTTCGATGGAATCCACTGGAATGTCAAGGACATCATTCGCCGAGTCGACAATAAGCCCAACATCATATTCGTCCAATGTCACAATAATTATCCTTGTACTATCGTCCATCTCTTTTGGAGTGAGCCCGAACCGCTCACGTAAGTCGACAATCGGTGTAACGATCCCCCTTAGGTTAATGACCCCCTTAACGTAAGCCGGTGTCTTGGGAACTCGGGTAATCGAAAGCACTTTCTCGATTGACTGAACGATATCTACACTGATTGCATATTCCATATCCAACAATTGAAAAATGATTGCTTTCATTTCTTTTTGATCGAGTTTGTCAGTCATATTCTTTCACTCCCGCTTATTTAATCAACGCATTGCAATCAACAATGAGTGCAACTTGTCCATTTCCAAGAATCGTTGCACCGGATATCGCGAATACACTTTGCAAATAATTACCGAGCGATTTCAACACGATTTCCTGTTGCCCGATGAATGAATCGACAACCAGTCCTGCTAACTTTTCACCTTTACGTACAATAACCACCGACTGATAGCCGTTCGACTCGCTATTTCGTTCTGGTATTTCGAAAATTTCCGCCAAATTTAAGAGTGGGATGATATTGCCGCGGAAATCGATTACTTGCTGATTGTGTGCATTCATAATCTCTGATGTCTGAATGATGGCTGTCTCAATGATTGATGACAAAGGAATTGCAAACACTTCTTTTTCTAATTCCACTAGCATTACGGAAATGATAGACAATGTTAATGGAAGCTGTACTTGGAATAATGAGCCTTGTCCTTCTTTCGATTCAATTGACATAAATCCGCCAAGCGATTCGATCGTAGTTTTGACGACATCCAGTCCTACACCCCGTCCAGATACATCAGAAATTTTTTCAGCCGTTGAGAAACCTGATGCTAGAATGAGTTCAGCTACTTGACGATCTGTTAATGTTTCGGCCATTTCTACTGAAACGATACCACTTTTAATTGCTTTAGCAAGAACACGTTCACGATTAACGCCCGCTCCATCGTCTTCAAGCTCGATAAATACGTGATTGCCGGAATGGTATGCACGTAGTGTCACTGTCCCCTCTTCTGGCTTACCTTTTGCAAGCCGTTCAGCTGGACTTTCAATTCCGTGATCAAGTGCATTACGGATTAAGTGGACAAGCGGATCTCCGATTTCATCGATAACAGTCCGATCCAGTTCAGTTTCAGCTCCAATAATTTCAAGCTCGACTTTCTTGTTAAGATCACGCGCCAACTGTCTTACCATTTTAGGGAAGCGATTGAATACAGTTTCCACCGGGATCATGCGCATGTTCAGGATGATCGTTTGTAAATCACCAGATACGCGCGTAATCCGTTCGACCGTTTCATTCAATTCTGCGTTATGAATTTCACTGGCAATCGATTGAAGCCTGCCCCGATCAATGATTAGTTCTTCAAACAGATTCATAAGGATATCAAGTCTATCAATATTCACACGAATTGTTTTGTTGCCGGACTGTACGCCTGTGTTGCGCTTTTCTTTTTGTACATTCGCACCTTTGTTGACGTCTGCATCGATACTAATAGGCATTATCGATTCTGTCTCTTTAGTGGTTTCTTCATCATTTTCACGCATCAGATAATCATTTGTAACAGGACTGACTGTCACATTTTCAATTTCGGACACTTTCATTACTTTCGCTTTCAATGCATCCGCATCTTCTTTTGTAATAAGTGCTACTGTAAACGTTTCTTTGAAGTCTTCATTTTCAAGTTGCTCCACTTTCGGTTCAGACTTGACGATTTCACCGGATTTTTCCAGTATTTCAAATACCATATATACTCTTGCTGCCTTCAACAAACAATCTTCACGCAATTGAACGGTAATTTCAAATACGTTAAATTCTTGTTCAAACGATTGACTAATGACAGTCATTTCGTAACCATCGTAATTGAGAGGACCTTGTTGACTGACTTTATCGTCTAGTACAACCGTTGCAGCAGTTTCAGCTGCAGCACCGCCTACCTCAATTCTATTCAATGATTCTACAAGATTACTGACATCTTTTTTACCTGTTCCGCCCGAAGCGATATCCATGACCATCTCTTCAAGATAGTCGACAGCTTGAAAAACAACGTCCAAAATTTCAGTAGTGACACGAATCTTCGAATTACGGATTGCATCCAATACATTTTCCATCATATGTGTAAGATCGGCGATGTCTTCATATCCCATTGTGGCAGACATCCCTTTTAACGTATGGGCGGATCGGAACACTTCATTTACAATGGCAAGATCTTGCGGGTTTTTCTCAAGTTCCAATAGATGCTCGTTGCACGCTTGCAGATGCTCCTTACTCTCATCAATAAACATTTCCAAATATTGATCTGTATCCATCGTGACGCCTCCTTTAAGACTTTATGATGCCAATTATCGTTTCTGATATGTCGTGTAAATCTACAACTTTATCAGCAAAACCAGCTTCTTTTATTGCTTTTGGCATACCATACACGACTGATGTCTTTGCAGATTCAGCAAGGGTGATTGTTTTGCCGTTTTTCCGTAATACTTCCATACCTTTTTTTCCGTCATACCCCATGCCTGTCATAATAACGGTCAAAAAGTTCAACTCGTTGTTCTCGGCAGCTGACTCGAGAAGAACATCAACAGATGGCCGATGTCCCATACGCGGGGGATCCACCGAATCCAGTCGGACGCAGTAAGTCAAACCTTTTTTTATCATTTTAAGATGTTTTCCACCCGGCGCAATATAGGCTGTGCCGTTTTCAAGCAACTCGCCATCTTCCGCTTCTTTTACATGAATAGCACAAAGTCCGTCCAGTCTATCTGCAAGGGATTTTGTAAAGCCTGGAGGCATATGTTGAACAACTAGAATTGGAACATCGATTGAAGCAGGTATACCCGTCAGCACTTCTTGCAGTGCCCTAGGCCCCCCTGTCGATGTACCTATTATAACAAATGTTTTACCTGTTTTGGGAATCTTATTTTTAGAAATGTTCATTAGCTGACTTTGATTAGCAGAAAAGGCGACTGTTTCAGTTACGCTCGCAACCGGATTAACGGTGGATCTTGAACTATTCGGCCGCGGCAATCGTCGACTCGTCATCTTTCTTGTCAGCGTAGACATCTCTACATCCGAAGCGGCAATGACTTTCCCTAAAATCTCTTCCTTCACTTCGTGAAGATTCAAGGATATTGCCCCGCCTGGTTTCGCAACGAAGTCAACTGCCCCATATTCCATAGCGAGCATCGTATTTTCTGCCCCTATTTCCGTCGTGCTTGACAACATTACGATTGGCACTGGGTAGTTCGACATAATTTCTTTTAGTGCTTCGAGTCCATTCATAATTGGCATTTCAATATCCATAGTCACTACATCCGGCTTTAAAGATTTCACTTTTTCGACTGCCTCTTTGCCATTGCGGGCGGTCCCAATCACTTCAATGCCGGGATGCCCCGAGAGAAAATCAGATATGAGCTTTCGCATAAACGCCGAATCATCCACAACAAGCGCTTTCTTAAGATTGCCTGTATTCAAATCATCCACGTCCTTTCGCAAATATGCTTCTCATTTTACCGAGGAATCCTTCGCCTTGTTTAAACTCCTCTTCCGAACTCGGACTGACAAAAGTCTCAGCAATTGCCATCATCCTTTTAGATATAGGTGCTTTTGGAAACAGGAGCAAAAATGGCTCCTGTGCAAGCACAGCTTTGTGAACTGCTGGGTCTTCAGGCAGGAAGCCAAGAATCTTAGTCTCTTTCCCAAGGAACTTCCGCATGGCATATTGAAGTCTCGTTACAGTATCATTGCCGTCATCCCCTTTTGAAACACGGTTACTGACAATGCTGAATGCCTTATCGGGATCTTGCAGACAAATGAATTTCATCATTGAGTAAGCATCTGTAATTGATGTTGGTTCAGTCGTTGAGATAACAATGATTTCATCAACAGCAACAAGCAATTCAATCGAACGTTGCGTAGCGCCCGCTCCCATATCAAACAAGATGAAATCATATCTTTGCTGTAGATGTTCAAAAGCTTGAATCAACCTATCGAACATATCTTTTGACCATTCCATGACCATATCGAGCCCAGAACCCCCAGAAATGAATGACAAACCTCCAGGCGCATCATTTACCACATCGTCTATTTCTACTTTGTTAAGTAAATAATCTCTTAAACTATTTTGAGGAGTCAACCCTAAAAGAATATGAATATTGCCCATTCCAATGTCCATATCAATAATGATTACTTTCTTGTCTTTAGCCAAAAGGGCATGAGCAAAATTCGTTGAGAAATTCGATTTCCCAACACCGCCCTTACCACTGACAATGGCAATAGATCTTGCTAGTTTTCCTTGGGACTTCAGCATCTTGAGCCTGAGTGTTTCTGCCTGATCACGCATCATAGGCATCCTTTACTAATAACTCTATAAGTTTCAAGCTGTCCGCTTCGGTAATATCTTCAGGTACTTCCTGACCATCAGTGTAATATGCAGTTCCAATGCCATAGTCCTTCATCAAATTGAACATCGGACCGATCGATCCTGTTTCATCCATTTTTGTGAAAATGAATTTTTCGACCGGAAATGAATTGAACTGTTCAATAATTGTGCGCATATCCTCTTCTTTAGACGTCATAGATAGTACAAGAAATGATTCCATATCGAGTGAAAAATCGATTAGACGTGTCAAATCCTCTACAAATTTAGCCTCTTTGTAATTTCGGCCTGCCGTATCAATAAAAATCAAATCACGATCAGCCAGGTTTTCGATTGCTTTTTCAAAATCCTTACTGTTGTACGCAATCTCTACCGGGGCTTGTAACAAGTTCGCGTAGGTGCGGAGCTGCTCTATTGCTGCAATTCGATATGTGTCAGTCGTAATAAAACCAATCTTTTGTTTTTTTTCAAGAAGAGCCCGGGCTGCAATTTTGGCAATTGTTGTGGTCTTGCCAACCCCCGTTGGTCCAAGCACGTTAATGAATTTTTTATTGAAAGAGATGCCCCCAAAAGGCAAATCATCCATTTCCCGTTCTAAGATTTGTTCGACAATGATACGCTGCTCTTCATTGGAAAAATCTTTTTTCTCTGCTTTCATCCTCTTGTAAAGACCCTCACCTAATTGAGTGATGAATTTTGCGGATAATCCCTGTTTTTCGAGATGTGAGAGTAATGGTTTAACTTCATCCGGAAAACGGGAATGTGCAGCTGCTTGCTGCATGTCCTTCAACATTTTTTTCATTTCAATCATTTCTTTTTTAAATTCAATAGACGTGCTGTCTTCTTTTTCCATACTTGGTGTCAAAGAAGGAAGAACTGTGTCTTCTATTTTTGCAACCGGTTCATCGAAACCCGCAACAACTTCTACGGATTTCTTTTTAAATAAACCAAGGAATCCTTTTGATTTAACAACATTCGAGCTCAGGATAATCGCATCATCACCAAAATCCATGCGAACTTTTTTCATGGCGTCTACCATTGTCTCCGCCGTATACTTTTTCATCTTCATCAGATATCCACCACCCCGACACTTTGGACTTCAATGGAAGCTTCGAGTTCATTGTATGACAATACAGGAATTTGAGGGAAGTATCGTTCTGTTATTTGTCTCAAATACATGCGGATTGCCGGCGTACAAAGAATGACCGGCGATTGATCCATCAATGCCACGCGTTCTACTTCCACTGCAATCGACTCGAGGATTTCTTGAGAATGCTGCGGGTCGAGAGATAGATAATTTCCTTGTTCCGTTTGTTGAATACTATCTGCAATCATTTTTTCGATTTTACCGGATACAGTCAGTACTTTAAGCGATTGGCCGGCTGATGCGTACTGATTTGTTATTTGTCTTGCAAGGGCCTGTCTAACATATTCGGTTAAGACATCGACATCTGATGTGTATTTCGAATAATCCGCAAGAGTTTCAAAGATGATTGGCAAGTTCCTTACTGAGACATGCTCGTTCAGTAGCTTTGCAAGTACTTTTTGAATTTCACCAATTGATAACGGCGTAGGTGTAAGCTCATCGACAAGAATCGGGAAAGTTTCACGCACATGATCGACAAGTTGTTTCGTTTCCTGACGGCCAATCAAATCCGCAGCATTCGCACGAATCACTTCTGTCAGATGTGTTGACACAACACTCGGTGGGTCAACAACCGTATAACCAAGAATCTCTGCATCTTCTTTCACATCTTCCGTTATCCATTTGGCTGGAAGACCAAATGATGGTTCGATTGTATCAATGCCTTCAATCGAATCATCCCCGCCTGGACTCATCGCTAGATAGTGGTCAAGAAGTAATTCCCCTCTTGCTAATTCACTTCCCTTAATCTTGATTCTGTACTCATTCGGCTGTAACTGAATGTTGTCCCTTATACGGACGACTGGAATAACAAGACCCAGCTCAATTGCCAGCTGCCTTCGAATCATAACAACACGATCAAGTAAATCGCCACCCTGAGTAGCGTCGACGAGAGGGATAAGTCCATAACCGAATTCGAACTCGATTGGATCCACATTAAGCAGATTGACAACATTTTCAGGACTCTTCAGACCCTCCGTTTCAAGATCCTCTTCCATCTCCAGTAATTCCTCAGGATCTTCTGCAACTTTATGGGACATTATATATGCCCCGACTGCAAGCGCAAGCGCAATCGGAATTGTAAATATATCGTTAATAGGTGTAGCAAGACCGAGCAGCAAAACGGTTGCAGCAGCAACGTAAAGTAGTTTCGGCTGTCCAAGTAGCTGGGTTGTAATATCAGAACCGAGATTACCTTTAGAGGCAGCGCGTGTTACGACAATACCTGTTGCAGTCGAGATGAGAAGTGCTGGAATTTGAGAAACAATACCATCGCCGACTGTCAATTGTGAAAAGAGAACAGCTGCTTCCGCGAAAGGAAGACCCATTTGAGCAACCCCGATAATCATCCCGACGAGCAGGTTGATTATAACGATAATGATACCGGCAATTGCATCTCCTTTAACGAATTTTGTTGCCCCGTCCATTGCTCCGTAAAAGTCTGCTTCATTACTAACTTTTTCACGTCTCGTTCGCGCTTCAGTTTCAGAAATCATACCGGCATTCAAGTCCGCATCGATACTCATCTGTTTCCCCGGCATCGCATCTAGCGTGAAACGAGCTGCCACTTCAGATACCCGTTCCGCACCTTTTGTAATGACGATAAACTGAATAATGACAAGGATGACGAAAATAACGAGACCGACAACGATATTACCTCCTGTAACGAATGTCCCAAACGTTTCTACAACCCCGCCGGCATCGCCGTTTGATAAAATCGCCCGCGTAGTTGAAACGTTGAGGCCAAGACGGAAAAGCGTAAGAAGAAGTAATAAGGTAGGGAAAATTGAAAATTGTAACGCTTCCTGCATGTTCATGGCTGTTAAAAGAACT
>DYWT01000025.1 GCA_020742515.1 Sporosarcina psychrophila | reverse complement strand
ACGAAATGCGCTTTCTCAAATAGACCATCCAGCGAAGGCGCGACTTCGTGGTAGCCGGAGCGATAAGAGCAAGGAGGGATGCAATTCAATCCCTCCCAAGTGCTCTCCTTTCCGGCTTATCGCGGGAGGCATCCACAAAGCGCCGAAGCGTTATTAGCAGGAATTTTAATTGAATCCAAATATTAGGTTTTTTGGCGGCCTCCCAAAAGCACTTGTAAAACGTATAAGTCGTATTCATTTGCTCAATATATATAGGTTGATTATCTAAAGTTGACCAGTAAATGACTGCTTACTTTTGTTATAAACCACTAAATGCCCTTTACAGGTGCTTTATTTAAGAAAGTGTTTAATCAATATATGTCAATTACTTTTTCACTGTTTGCTTTTTGTTAACCATGCTATGCACTTCTGTCGGCAAGCCCCAAAGCTTGATAAACCCTACTGCCGCAGATTGATCGAACGAATCATCAGATGTATACGTCGCCAAATTCATGTCATAAAGTGAATTTGCTGACTTTCTGCCTTCAACAATTGCATGCCCTTTGAATAACTTCACACGCACTGTTCCATTAACATACTGCTGCGTGTCTTTAATGAATGCTTCTAAAGCATCTCTAAGCGGTGAGAACCAAAGACCATTATAAATTAACTCACTCAATTTTTGTGAAATGATTGGTTTGAAATGAGCCAGTTCTTTAACAAGTGTTAGATCTTCCAATTCCTTATGTGCTTTCAGCAATATAATTGCTCCTGGACATTCATATACCTCACGTGATTTGATACCAACAAGACGGTTTTCCACATGGTCAATCCTTCCAACTCCATGTTTTCCACCAATATCATTCAATTTCAGAATCAGTTCACCGAGCGGGTACTTCTGCCCATCAACACTAACAGGTACTCCTTTTACAAAATCAATTTCAATGACATCAGAAGTATCAGGTGCATTTTCAATTGAAACCGTAAGGCCAAATGCATCTTCGGGCGGTGCCGCCCAAGGATCTTCCAAGATTCCGCACTCATTTGCACGTCCCCATAAGTTTTGATCGACGGAATAAGGGCTATCCAAATCGATTGGAATCGGTATATTCTTCTCTTTAGCATAAGCGATTTCCTCTTCACGTGACCAGCTCCACTCACGGACAGGGGCAATGACTTCCAATGAGGGATCTAACGCTTTGATTGCCACTTCAAAGCGGACTTGATCGTTCCCTTTACCAGTACAGCCGTGTGCAACAGCTGTAGCATTTTCTTTATGCGCTACCTCGACGAGTTTTTTTGAAATCAACGGACGTGAAAGAGCCGACACAAGCGGATATTTGTTTTCATAATAAGTTTGGGCTTGAAGTGATAACAATGCATACTCCTGTGCAAATTCTTCCTTGGCATCAATGACATAACTTTTCGCTGCACCGACTTGCAATGCTTTTGCCTGTATAAAGTCCAAATCTTTCCCTTCTCCGACATCAAGGCAACAAGCAATAACATCGTATCCTTGTTCCGTAAGCCATTGTACCGCCACTGATGTATCTAAACCGCCTGAATATGCTAAAACCACTTTTTTCTTACTCATAATTCATATCCCCTTCCATTCATCTAGTTGCATCTTTATGCATTATTAAGTATTTTTATAATAACATATTTTCAAATTAACACAATAGTTTTGATCGATTTTGTTCAAATAAAAAAGAGTACACAAGCAATATCTCGTGTACTCTTCTTATTGGGCTGGCATAAGCTTAACTAAGACCATGGGCTACCATTGCATCTGCTACTTTTAAAAACCCTGCAATATTCGCACCGATTACCAGATTACCAGGATGGCCGTATGTTTTTGCGGCATCCAAACAACTCGTATAAATATTTTTCATAACATCTTGAAGTCTCTCGTCAACCTCTTCTACCGTCCAAGATAAACGCATACTATTTTGAGACATCTCCATAGCTGAAACGGCAACACCGCCCGCATTCGCAGCTTTTGCAGGTGCAAATAATACTTTGTGTTCGTGGAATACAGACATGGCCTCCAGCGTGCAGGGCATATTCGCACCTTCTCCAATTGCTTTTACACCATTTGCGATAAGTATACGCGCTGCTATCTCATCAATCTCATTTTGCGTAGCACATGGCAGAGCAATATCACATGGAATCGACCAGATTGCGGAACAATCTTCATGATACTTAGCATCCGGATGTTCTTTAATATATTCCGAAATCCGTTTGCCCTCGACTTCTTTCAAACGCTTCAACGTTTCAAGATTAATTCCATTTTCGTCATAAATATAACCGGCTGAATCACTGCAAGCTAGTACGGTTGCACCTAACTGCATTGCTTTTTCAATTGCATAAGTGGAAACATTGCCTGACCCTGAAACAATAACCTTTTTCCCTTCAAAACTTAAGCCTGCTTCTTTTAACATCTCTTCAACAAAATAGACGGTCCCATAGCCTGTTGCTTCTTTCCGTCCTAGGCTACCGCCATGATTTGGATCTTTCCCGGTGAATACGCCTGCCTCGTACCCACCTTTCATGCGATTATACTGGCCAAACATATAACCGATTTCTCTTCTGCCAACGCCAATATCGCCAGCTGGAACGTCAATATCCGCACCAATATATTTACTTAACTCAGTTATGAAGCTTTGAGTGAAGCGCATAATTTCACGGTCTGACTTTCCTTTTGGATCAAAGTCAGATCCGCCTTTGCCTGCACCAATCGGTTGGCCTGTTAATGCGTTTTTAAATATCTGTTCAAATGCCAGAAATTTCATGATGCTGCTATTTACGGACGGATGGAATCGGATGCCCCCTTTATAGGGGCCAAGATCACTATTAAACTGAACACGGAATCCTCGGTTCACATGAACTTTTCCTTTATCATCTTCCCATGCAACCCGGAAAATTATAATACGCTCTGGTTCTGTAATACGTTCCAGAATACCATTTGAAATATAGTCGGGATGCTTGGAAAAAACAGGTCGAAGTGAATCGAAAATTTCTCTTGTTGCTTGTAAGAATTCTTTTTCATCTGGATTTCTTTTCTTGATCAATTCATAGACTTCATGGACATAATCATTTGCTCTTTTTTTATTGTCTGTATGAGTTTCATTCAACTTCGTCATTCGGCGCTCATCCCTTCCTTGTATAAGTTAAAGTGGGAACCGCTTAACCCCCACTGTCCTAATAAAAAGATAGTTCTAAAATTTTATTCATTTTTAGTATTATCTCTGAAATCATGAATTTACACAACATTATTTTGAAGTGGAGTCAGTAATTATACATCATTGTGTCTTAAATATGAATGAGAAATTAAATTATTTACTTTATTCTAAAGGGAGAGTATTATTTAGTTATTCATTTAACAGTTGATGAAGCATATATTTAACAATGTGGCTGTCAGGTGTTATTGGAAAATTATAACTAGGAGAAAGAGGGAGAAGGTTTATGGGAATTAAAAAGATACTGCGTGCATTTATAGGCGCGAATGTGATGTTACTAATGACTTTCGCTTTCTTGCCTGTTTTAATTTTCAATCCAGACGTAGAGTTGCTAACAAATGTCATCAATTATATCAATAAAGACTAGGTAAATGAAAAATGAACCGCGGTTGCCTTGGCAATCGCGGTTCATTTTTTTAGTCAACTTTACGTATGTTAAAGTTATCTTTTAATAATAGCCAATTTTGAGGGAATGCTAAGCCTAGCTTCCAATACATAATTCCGCGTAAGTTGAATTCTTTAATCAAATCAAATTTTGCTTGAATGCTGCGAGCATCCTCAAACCATACTTCATGGTGTACGCCTCCATCGGTATACGTGAAATGAGGTGCCTGCGCTACATAGTCGTATTGGATATCTACCTCTTGCGCGATCGCTATCGCAAGCGCCTGTTGCGGACTTAGCGCTTTGGCGGGAGAACCGCCTTGGCTCGGATAAGGTGAAGTCCAGTCGTAACCATATAAATTTTGCCCTAAGAATATTTTTCCGTTTGGAATTTGACTAACTGCATATTCAATGACGTTCCGAACAGGACCAATTGGGCTGACAGCTTGCGGATCGCTGTACGTATAGCCCCATTCATAGGTCATCAGAGAAACAAAATCTACAATTTCTCCATGTGCATGATAATCATGAGCCCCGTAAATTCCTGTTCTGACGTCACTGGTCATCGGCGCAAGTGCGGTAGAAATTGTGAATCCTGCCTGATGAAAACGATCTCTTGCCTGTCGCAGAAAACTGTTATACAGTTCGCGATCCTCTGGATATAATAATTCAAAGTCAAAATGAATGTCTTTATAACCGACTTCGTTAGCCACTTGAATAAGATTACCGAATAAACGATTTTGAGCCGCTGCATCCGTAAATAATACATGTGCTAGATCCGCATTAAATGCAAAATTCTCCAAGTTACTTACAACAAGTGCATTCGCTGCACCCGCAGCACTCGCTATTGCCGGGATATCATCGAGCGGGGGTGCCTTTAATGATCCATCCCTTTGTGCCTCATAGCTGAACATAGCAAGATAAGTCAACGAATCTACTCTTTGTCTAACTTCGTCAATCATCGTTTGTGTGACTGGATTTCGAGGTTCGACATACAATAATGCTTCAGCTGTCGTTTTCGGTTTTTGCGGAATATAAAGGCGTTGACCAATACGGAGGTTTTGCGATATGGACAGCCGATTGATTGTTGCGAGCTCATTGACTGTCAAGCCGTACATTCCAGCAATCACATAAAGCGACTGACCCGGCTGAACCCAATGATAACTTCCAGTAATCGGTATGACTAATGCTTGGCCTACAACGATACGTGAAGGATCCGGTAATTCGTTCGCTTGCGCAATTTCCTGATAATTAATGCCATACGCTTGAGATATTCCATACAAACTTTGTCCTTTTTGAACCACATGAATCTGCATACTTATCATCTGCCTTTCGTTGACAAAAATGTCCTCTACCTAAGACTATTTTTGTCAGAAGGATATTATGCATAGATTCTTTTTGTTTCACAACTTTCACGCATAACTTTCTCACTAATAACCATACTGACATTGATGAAAATTAATGAAAACAAGGAGGAATTTTAGAAGTGACACAAAACCCATTCGACCAATCGCATCAACAAACTCACCAAAACATGCAAACAGGCGCTGTTCCCCAACAAATGAATCACGGTGGGCATGAACTATTCGACGTTCATGAGGCTTTATCCGGAACTGTTGCATGCCTCAACCAAGCAATGTTGCTGCGTCCACACGTGAAGGATCCCGAGTTACTTGATATTCTGGATCGTCAATACCGTTTCTCTTTAGACGAATATAATATTACAGTCGAATGCTTTAAATCGGGGCAGGATCCTTCGCACCCTACTGGAAGGTATGAGATGAAACAAGGTAACGACTTTGTGTATGGCATGAAGCCTTCACAACCTAAAAAACCGATGCAGTCTACAGCGGATATTTCCGATGAAATCATTTCAGGATTTTTGCTAGGTTCTGCCAAAGCCGGCGCATCGATGAAGACAATGGCTGCAACAGAAACATGCAATCCGGTTGTCCGCCGTGTACTTGCTGATTCTGTGCCGAATTGTATAGAAATGGCTTATGAACTGTCGATTTATCAAAACAAGCATCATTATTATCAAGTACCGCAACTTGCTGAACAAGATATGCAACAATTATTGAATTCGTTCGCTTCTTCACAAGGGCAGCCTGGAATGCCGTCCAACAATATCCAATAACAGCAAAAAAATCAGGTGTTGACTACAATCGTAGTCAACACCTGATTTTTCGGTCTATAATTAACTTCCACTATTTACAACTCCGCATGACAGTAAAAGTTATTCTTGATAAACGTTTATTGATTTGCGATAGCTAAATCGTTCCTGGTTATCATTTCCGTAGCATTCATACAATTATTTCAAAATCGAGTTAACGAGATGCCGCGGCGAATTTTCGAAAAAAGATAAATAGTGCATTGGATGACTTTTTGGAAATAGTTTTTGCCTTATCGCATGTGGGTCCATGCCTTGATTGTGAAGTGATTGAACTTGTAGTTGTACCTTTTCCAAATACCCAAGCTTGTTCTCAATCGCTTGCCTGCCATTGATTTTAACTCCTGCATGAGAACAAATATATGTTTCAAAGTCATACGTCAATATTTTTTTTAATGACGTAATGATCTCGGGAACAGATTCAAATGCAAATAAGCTTTTCGGTGTCGGTTGTATATACAAATCGCCGCCAAACATCCAACCTTTTTCTCTATTAAACAATGCGACATGATCGTGTGCGTGACCAGGCGTATGAATAATATCCCAGTTATAGTTAACTGTAGTAATCGTATCCTTCAATGCAATAGGTTGAAACGGCTTTCTTTCTCCCCAGAAAACCTTTCGATAAAAGGGTAACTTCATACGCTTTTCGCAATCTGTGATTCCTGACTCGTGAATATAGATTGGGACTTTCTTATTTTCTTGAAGCCAATAGGCCAGCCCCGTATGATCTTCATGGTGGTGCGTTAAGATTACTTTCGTTATATCCCACTGGTCAAACAAGGGCAAGAGCTGTGCTTTCATTTTTGCTGGTCCAGTATCAATTAATAACCCATCTATCTTAAAGATCGATACGGACATTTTTTGCTTGCCAAACGAGAGTACCATCTCAGCCTGATCTAAATCATCATATGAAGTGATTTTCATGAATACACCAACCGATCATTTTGACTTAGCAATAAGTGAAGTAGGTACATCCGCCTTAAAACGAACAAGTTCCCCAGTTCGCGGATGCAAAAGTGCCAATGCTGTTGCATGCAGGCCGATCCGTTTGATGGGATTAACAGTAGAACCGTATTTCTTATCACCAACAATTGGGTGGCCAAGGTCTTCCATATGAACCCGAATCTGATTTTTACGTCCTGTTTCAAGTTGAACTTCGAGTAAAGTGAAGTTACTATTCGACTGTATCGTTTTGTAGTGGGTTACAGCGTGTTGCCCCCCATTGTCAGTGGGATTTGAGTACACCTTAAATGTTTTACTTTCTTTTAGCCATGATGAAATCGTACCTTCTTTTTTTCTAACGACACCTTGAACAAGTGCAGTATATACACGTTCTTTTACCACATCGCTCCAAGCAGCCTGCAATGCGTTTTTCACTTCCTCATTTTTGGCGAATAACATTACACCCGAAGTATCCCTGTCCAGACGGTGAACAATATAAACCCGGTTCCGTTGATTGGTTTCTTTCACATAATCCATTAGCTGTCTATAGGCAGTCATGTCTTCAGGGTTTTTCGAAGCGACCGATAACAGACCTGCTTCTTTATTAATAACGATAATATCATCATCTTCGTGCAAAATTGTTACACCGACGAGCGTGTCCTCTTTCATCGCTGCCTTGTTTTTAAGTATTTCAACACGTTGGCCAGGTATGAGTGGATGATTATGTTGTGTTACCATTCTTCCATCAACTGTCACTTGTCCCCGTGTCAGTATTGACTTCACTGAATTCCTGCTACTTTTAGACATCATTTCCAATAAAAAAGGCAATAATGTTATCGGTTCTTTCACTGCATAAGCAGAAATATCTTCTTTCCTGCTTGCTGAGTTCTTATGGTTTTTTTTCATTTTAATAAACTCCTCACTCTCTCCCCTTATTATCCTCAAATTGCCTCTACAATACAAACGCTGTATGATGAAACGAAGGAATTAATTACAAATTACAAGAAAAAGGGGATTTTTATGCGAGTCGCGATATTCGATTTTGATGGAACACTCTATTCTGATGAAACTTTTCAATTATTAATGGGCCATTTAAGATACCATCCCGTCTATCATACTAATTACAAACAATTTTACCGGGCCATCCTTCCGCCTTTTATCGGGCATAAGTTAAAGCTGGTTCCAGAAGCCAAAATGAAAGAACGTTCAATGCAAATCTACTTAAACGCTTTGGGGATAATGTCCGTAAAGGAATTAGATGCCTATTTCGAAGAATTGACCGATAAGGTACGACAAGGCTTTAATCTTGAAGTCATTAGACGTTTGAAACAACATGCCGCTGAAAATATACATATCATGCTTGTCTCCGGTGCATACACCTCTCTTTTGCAATCTGTCACAAAGGAATTGCAGTTTGACACAATCATCGGTACTGAAATCCCTATGAAAGCTGGTAAAATTGATAATCGAACACCGATTTATCATATACAGGGGTCGCGAAAAAATGAAAAGATCAATGAAGTGCTCGAAGGCAAAAAAATCGATTGGCAAAATAGCTTCGCGTACGGGGATAGTCTTTCCGATTTGTCTGTTCTGGAACTTGTCGGGAATCCTGTTGCTGTTCGACCAGAGCCACGATTATTAGCGATAGCCGAAGAACGCCAATGGGAAGTACTCTGAGAAAAACATAAGATCCCGGAGCTTAGACTATAAAAAAACGTACTTCCATGAACTCGAAAGTACGCAAACTGGTAGCCGGTATTATAAAACTAGAATTATGCAGGACCTTGATGGCAAAGGTGACGATGACAGTCCCTATGCCGAAAGGTCCCCCAATGATAAAAATCCAACTCCCGACAGTGAGTTCAACACTCCTTGAAAGTTCCGTATATTTCACACTTCAAGGTCGTGCACCAAACAGGACATGCCTGCTAACTGCAACACACCAACGATTAAGACTTCTTCATTTGATACTCTTCTACTTTCAGCTTATTCCTTAAAACACCGGTTTTCATCAAAAAACTTTTCTAACAGATAAACATCATAACAAAGGTAATGTAAGCGCTCCATTGTCAAAATAATCAAATCGATTAAAATTTTCTGACTTGTATTTTTTTCTTGTTCATGCTAATAATTTATAACAACAGATAAAAATACTGATTGGAATGGGGTATGTTCAATGACGGGTCATTATCGTTCTTCATTAGAAATGCATCGACTTCATAACGGAAAAATGGAAACCGTGTCAAAGGTTCCACTTGAAAACAGTGTAGATCTCAGCTTAGCTTATTCTCCCGGAGTAGCAGAGCCGTGTTTAGAAATCGCTAAAAATCCCTCTGCAGTATATGATTATACCATCAAAGGGAATCTAGTGGCAGTTATTACCGACGGAACAGCCGTGCTAGGTTTGGGTGATATAGGACCCGAAGCAGCACTTCCCGTAATGGAAGGGAAAGCCCTGTTATTAAAAAGATACGCCAATATCGACTCTTTTCCAATCTGTTTAGGCACTAAAGATGTAGATACCATCGTACAGACCATCAAAGCCATCAGCCCAACATTCGGCGGCATCAATTTAGAAGATATTTCGGCTCCGCGCTGCTTTGAAATTGAAAAAAGGCTACGTGAAGAATGTGATATCCCTGTCTTCCATGATGACCAGCACGGTACTGCAATCGTTGTAGGTGCGGGATTATTAAATGCGTTAAAAGTTGTCGGTAAAAGTATGGAGTCGGTTAAAATTACCGTTAATGGAGCTGGAGCTGCCGGGATTGCAATTGTCAAACATCTGCGGAATATCGGTTTTGAACAGATCGTTATCTGTGATTCAAAAGGTATCATTTACAAAGGGCGGCCAAATGGCATGAATCCGACTAAAGATGATATCGCTGAAATAACAAATCCATATGGCTTAGAAGGTTCTTTACGAGTTGCGATGACGGGTGCGGATGTATTTATTGGTGTTTCTGCCGCAAATATCTTAACAAAAGAGCTTATTAACTGTATGAATCATGACTCGATTATCTTTGCTTTAGCCAATCCTGACCCTGAAATCGAACCAGCAAAAGCATTGGATTATGGAGTTCGTATTATTGCGACAGGCAGATCTGATTATCCAAATCAAGTGAATAACGTCCTTGCATTTCCTGGTATTTTCAGGGGGGCACTGGATGTCAGGGCCTCAGAAATAAATGAAAGCATGAAATTGGCAGCGACTTATGCCATCGCTTCATTGATTAGTGAATCCGAATTGCGTGATGACTATATTGTGCCGGATCCTTTTGATGAACGGGTTGTAACTGCCGTCACACAAGCAGTAAGTAAAGCAGCAATTGAGTCAGGAGTCTCCACAATTATGTGCACTGTTCAGTAAATTTAAATGTGATAAGAGAAACATCGTAAAATCGGGTTGTTCCCTTTTTACAGTGTTTCTCTTCACTTTTCTGCCTCGGATTTCAAATCGACATGAAGACTCCCGTCCGTTTGAACTTCAGCAAAAAATACATTTCCGACGTCTCCGATGCCCTGCTTTTTCAATTGTTCGTACAACCAATCTTCAGTCAAGTTAAGTTCCGTTAAATTCTTCTTTGTTACCTTCCCCTCTGCTATTACTTCTGTCGGAATATACTTGGGTGGTTGTGTAGGAGCATTAACATCCTTTTTCGTTGCCGCTTCTTGTCCTGCTTTTTTCATGACACTTAATTGTCCATTTGTTTCTAGGATTGCATAATGAACATCTTTAATTGAAAAAATGCTTTGTTCACGTAGCATCATACCCAAATCGTTAAGATGGAGTCGCACCTTTTTTAAAGATTGTTCAACTATTTTCCCTTCATATACTACGATAGTAGGCTGATCATCAAGAAGAATCCGTGCCTTTTTAGATTTCAATGCAATGTAGCTCATGACCATTGTCAATAATGCCCACCAAATCATCGCGACAAGTCCATTCAAAAACGGAGTTTCAGACACTCCAGCAATTTCTCCAGCGATGGAACCAATCGTAATTCCGGTTACATAATGGAAAAACGTCAGCTGGGCAATTTGTTTTTTCCCCATAAACCGTGCAAGTATGAGCAGTACAATAAATGTAACCGTAGCTCTCATTATCATTTCCCAAAAATCTACTTCAAAAAAGTTATTCAAATCCTCACCTCCGCTTCTAAGGAAGTGTTCCACCATTACTGATCGACTATACATGTAGATGATCCGATGTTTTACTTATAAAGAAGAGAGCTCTTCCAATAGCCATGGACAAATGACTTTCGGACAGCTCTCTCTATTTTTAAATTGCCTTCATTTTATTGTTTTTCAATATTCCCGCGAGAAGCCCCGTAACAATGGCACCCATTATAATGGCTAATGCATAAAGCAATACTTTACCAATGCCGCCTTCGACAAGTCCCATAACGAAGACACCGCCATGTGGTGCACGTAAACCAATATCAAATAGCATTGTAAGCCCACCGGTCAATGCAGCTCCGACTACGGATGCCGGAATGACCCGTGCCGGATCTGCAGCCGCAAATGGGATGACTCCTTCCGTTATAAAGCAAGCACCAAGAACGTAAGCCGTTTTCCCTGCTTCGCGCTCTTGTTTTGTAAAACGTTTTTTGAACAAAGTCGTTGCAATTGCCATGCCAAGCGGTGGCACCATTCCAGCTGCCATGACTGTTGCTATAAATTCAAAGTTTTGTGCATCGAGCATTGCAATGCCAAACGTATAGGCAGCTTTATTAATCGGACCGCCCATATCAATTGCCATCATTGCGCCTAATAGAATTCCGACAAGCACTTGGTTTGTTCCACCAAGGCCTTCCAAAAATGCGGACATACCCGTATATAGTTTAGTCAAAGGAGGATTGATCATCATCATGATAAGACCCGTGATTGCTATGCTGAATACGGGATAGAACAACACCGGCTTCAATCCTTCAAGTGCATCAGGTAGTACCGCGAATGCTTTTTTGACGAGAACTGTTACATAACCAGCTAGGAAACCGGCAATGATACCGCCAAGGAAGCCGGATCCACCACTAACACCGTCCACGCCTGTAACCGTAATCGCTATTAACCCTCCAACCATACCTGGTGCAAATCCGGGCCGTTCCGCAATACTCGACGCGATGAAACCTGCCAACACCGGAACCATGAGGAAGAACGCATTTCCACCGCCGATTGTATTCAACATTGCTGCGAACGCATTATAGTCTGCACTATTCGGATCGCTTGAGTTAATCCCCCAGAAGAATGATAGCGCAATCAAAATTCCCCCGCCAACTACAAACGGTAGCATATTGGAAACGCCGTTCATTAAATGCTTATAAAAGCCATTCTTAGTTTCTGATGTTTCGGCAGTATCTTTTGACTTATCATGTTTGTAAATCGGCGCATCTGCCCTGACTGCGCGAGTCAATAATTCTTCAGTTTCATAAATCGCCTTGCCCACTTTCGTCTGGATAACCGGTTTGCCGTTAAAACGGGCCATTTCAACTTTCGTATCCGCTGCAACGATAATGGCATCGGCTCCCTCAATCTCGGCGTCTGTTAAACGGTTTTTCACGCCAGACGAGCCATTCGTTTCCACCTTAAGCGAAATGCCCATCTCTTTCGCTTTCTCGTTCAGTTTTTGCGCTGCCATGTACGTATGCGCAATCCCTGTCGGACAAGCAGTAACAGCGAGTATTTTCGATGCTGATACACGGAATGCCTCATCTACCTCTTCAGGTCCGTCCAGTTCGGCTTCCTTGTCGTTTACCGCTTGTAAAATTTCCGATTTTGAAGTTGCTTTTAGAACTTTCTCCCTAAAATTAGCATCCATTAAAAACGTTGCAAGTCTCGAAAGTGCTTCGAGATGGTCGTTGTTTGCCCCCTCGCTAGCCGCAATCATGAAAAACAAATGAGCCGGCTGACCGTCCAATGAAGCATAGTCGATACCTGGCAAAGATCGTCCGAACGCGATCCCTGGCACCTTCACCGCAGCTGATTTTGCATGTGGAATGGCAATACCATCACCGATTCCCGTTGTACTTTGTTCTTCACGGGCCAAAATATCTTTTGTAAATCCCCCTTTGTCATTCAAGTTGCCAGCACGCTCGAACTGATTGATTAGTTCCGTCAATACATCCTGTTTAGAAGTTGCTTCCACATCTAAAATAATCGTAGCTTCAGTCAATAATTGTGTGATTTTCACCATTTCACATCCTCCCCATCTAATGAGCTAATCAACACTTTGTCCATCAACGCTTGTACATCTTTTTTCTCACATAGATCCGATTGAAAAGCAGTTGCACTTCCACTTGCAATACCTGTCCGGAATGCCTTAACTGTATCCCCATCTTTTGTGAAAGATGCAAGGAACCCCGATACAAGTGAATCACCGGCACCCACTGTATTGACAACTTGACCTTTCGGTGCTTCCGCGGAAATGGCCATATCTTTTGTTACAAGCAGTGCTCCTTCTCCGCCCATCGAGACGATTACATGTTCAACCCCTGTTGCAACTAATTTTCTTGCGAAATGGAGGGCTTGCTGCTTATCCGTTATTTTCGTATTGAATAATTCACCGAGTTCCTGCTCATTCGGTTTTATAAGAAATGGTTTCATGTCAATCAACTCTTTTAGCGCAGGACCCGATGTATCAAGGACAAAACGAATGCCGTTGTCATTGCAAATCATTGCAAGTTGGCGGAAAAAGCTTGGCGGAATCGATTCAGGAAAACGTCCTGCAAGAACGAACCAGTCGTCTCGTTTCATTCCCCGCACTTTTGAAACTAATTGTTGTTGCTGTTCTAGGCTTATGTCAGGACCTGGCCCATTCAGTTCTGTTTCTTCACCTGCTTTAATTTTTACATTGATGCGTGTAATTTCTTCTGTCTGAATGAAATCCGTATAAATTCCTTCTTGATGTAGATAATGTTGAATGTAATCACCAGTGAAACCGCCGGCAAAACCTAAAGCGATGTTATCCACTTCCAATCGACGTAACACACGCGAAACATTAATTCCTTTGCCTCCGGGATAATAATGCACTTCTTCAGAACGGTTCAGTTTCCCGCTCCTAAATTCGGGTAAATACGTAGTATAGTCAAGTGAGGGCGTGATTGTGCATGTATAAATCATGTGGTCTCCACCTTTACTGTCGTCTTTTGTTCCAATAATTCGATAGCTTGTTTCTGAAAATCACTCACAATCAACGCTGCCTTATCGAGCGACATAATAGTAGAAAAACTGACTTTGTTATATTTCGATTGATCGGCCACAACAAATGTTTTTCGAGCAAGTGTAGATGCAAGTCTCTTTACAGCCGCTTCTTCCGGATCAGGTGTCGTATATCCATATTCCACATGGAAACCGTTTACACCAAGAAAACATTTGTCGAACTGATAATCACTTAACGTTTGTATCGTTTGTGGGCCAATGAGGGCACGCGTACTGGATTTTACATAGCCACCTGTCAAATAAGTCGTGATCTCAGATTCCATTAATGAATCGACATGTGTCAATCCATTCGTCACCACCGTCACCTTTTTGTTTTTCAAATAAGGAATCATCTGCAGTGTTGTAGTCCCTGCATCTAGAAAAATACAATCTCCCTCTTGAACGAAAGAGGCAGCAAAACTTGCAAGTTTAATTTTCTCATGAAGGTTTCTGGACGACTTATCTAAAATACTAAGTTCTTTTGTAATACGTTCATTGATGGTAGCACCTCCATGAACCCTATCCAATTTGTTTAGATCTTCAAGATCGTTCAAATCTCTCCTGATTGTCGACTCTGAAGCTGCTGTAGCGTCAACCAATTCTTGAATTTTAACAGTCTGTTTCTCTGCCAATAAATTTAAAATTAATTCATGTCGTTCATTTGTCAACATATGAACACCGCCTTGTAATTAGCTGTAAATTCATATTACTTGAAATAACGTTCAAAATCAATCATAATCAATCAATAACTTTCACTACGCACCAAATTACATTGAATATAGGAGGAATTATATAATGGTTGAAAAACAATACGAAATTACAAGTTCAGCGGGGTTACATGCACGTCCAGCATCGGCTTTAGTCAGTGCAGTCACTTCATTTATAGCAGAAGTTACTTTGGAGCATGCAGGTAAAAAAGTGAATTTAAAATCGATTTTAGGTGTCATGTCCCTAGGTATCACTTCTGGAGCCGTTATCACAATTTCAGCAGAGGGGGAAGATGAAGTAGAAGCATTAGCAAAAGTCGATGAAATTATGAAAAACGAAGGCCTTGCAAACTGATGCCTTCCATACTAAAACAGAGAAAATCCACGGGCGGTATAAATTACCGCCCGTGGATTTTCTCATAGACTTCTGACTTAATCGAGTTTCACTTTAAGAATCGCACCTGTAGTTGCATCAACTTTCACTTCATACTTATAGCCATCTGCCGTTCTAATGTCAATTTCATACACTAACATTCCATCGTCGTAATCTAATTCTGCCTTTACAACTTGACCTGGCACACGTCTTACCGCGATATCCATCGCCTGTTCTATTGATATCCTTCGATACTGTGGGTTTTGATAATGTTCATGCCAATGATGATTTTGGTTATATCGATTATGATTCGTCACCCTATCTCCTCCAATTCGATTATCATGTTATCCTTTACATTCTATTCAAGTTGCGTGGATATGTGCCTAAGTGTAAGCCATCACTTACGACTCTGACTTTTACCCTTCAGCTCAAAAACAGTTAAGCAGATCCCACGTACATGATTAGTACGTGGGATCTGCTTATTGAAAATCGTATATTTAGCATTATTTTCATCAATCAACGTTCTTCTCTTTTTCTTCCTGCTTTTGATTTAACATAAAGGAAACTTGATCTGACCCGGTCAGTAATTTAGATATATAAGACGATGTCATGCTAAAACTGCCTTCTATCCTTTCTGATAAAAAGTTGGTTCGCTCGTATAGAACCGAGCGGAGATAATCCAGTTGTCTAATTACTTTTTCTAATAATCCTTCTTGTTTGTCCAACCTGCTGGATACATCTTTTTGAAGTTCCTCTTGCTCCAATAATTGTTTTGACAATACCTTTTGATAGTCTAATTGTTCATTTATTTTAGCTGAAATTTCTTCATAGGAAGAAGTCAACGTTTCGAAACGATCTGCTATTTCCTGATTCGACTGGCTGACGTCGTTTACTTTCGCTACGAATTCTCTATTTAGAATTTGCTCATGAGTCAATGTACGATGCAGCACTCTATTTTTTGTTTCTACTTTTGCTAATGACTTCATGACATCTTTCTCAAATTGCTCATGCCGAAAATCACTTTCTTTGATTTCGTTTAAACGATTACGTATTGATTTCAATTGATTGGATTGTGTGCTTTTTTGCTGCTTTAGTAACATTTCCATGATATTGAACTGATGACTGACTGAGTGATTCGCTTCCCTTTGTTCTTTCATCCATTCTGCTATTGGATCTATTTTAAAATGTTCTTGATTCTTCCCCAAAGACTCTGCATCAGTTTTAAAAACATCCGGGTGCCCATTTTTGTTAATAAACAACCCCATCTCTCTTAACCCCCTTGTCGTAGTAGCTTATGCTGTCTACCACAAAAGGGTCATTGAGCAGTTATTCCCATTCATAAGGCGTTTCTTGGTATACATAATAATTCAGCCAGTTGGAAAAGAGCAAATGCGTGTGAGAACGCCATGTATTCAGTGGCTCTTTGGTTGAATCATCATTCGGAAAATAATTTTCTGGGATATCAACAGGTACTCCTTTTTTCAGATCACGCGCATACTCTTCTGCAAGTGTATCCGCATCGTATTCCAAATGCCCTGTAATCATAATATGTTTACTATCTTTAGAGATGACGATGAAAGCTCCAGCATCTTCTGATTTTGCAAGCAGGTGTAGACGAGGATCATTTTCTATTTCTTCTGTCGAAACGGATGTATAGCGTGAGTGCGGTGCATTGAATTCATCATTAAAGCCACGTGCAAGATTATTCGTCGGGTCGGAAAGTCGATGTGTAAATACACCTGAGCACTTTTTCGGCAACTCAAATTTTCCAATTCCATAATGATGATATAGCGCTGCTTGGGCACCCCAGCAAATATGTAAAACAGAAGTTACATTTTCTTTTGACCATTCCATAATCTCCGTCATTTCTTTCCAGTAATTAACGTCCTCAAATTCCAAATGCTCAATCGGGGCACCTGTAATGATCAATCCGTCGAAACGACGATGCTTCACATGTTCAAATGTTGTATAAAAAGCATTCAAATGTGTTTTACTAACATTTTTCGAATCATGTGTTGCTGTGTTCAGAAAGGTAACATTCACTTGCAGTGGAGTATTTCCCAATAAACGCAGAAGCTGTAGCTCAGTTCTTTCTTTTTCTGGCATCAAATTCAAAATTGCAATGGTCATTGGACGTATATCTTGTGACGTTGCACGTTCTTCATCCATCACGAATATTTTTTCTTTCTTTAACAGTTCCCCTGCCGGTAATTGTTTCGGTATGTTGATTGGCATTTTTGTCTCTCCCTTTTTAAATTGTTATGTATGATTTTATTTCAAAATAAAAAACCCACTTTTCTGTAAGATAAGAAAAGAGGGTTAACCTTGGGCTCTCTGTTCTTATCTCTCAAGAAAAAATCTTGTTGGAGGTAGCACCTTCCTGACTATGTCAGAGGTTGCTGAAGCTTCGCAGGGCCAATTCCCTCAGCTTCTCTTGATAAGAATATTTAATTAACTTCCATTATACTACTTAACTCATTATTGTAAATGGTCTTTTTCTTTTGCAAAAATTTTCATCGGATAAATTCTCTCTGTAAAGCCACATTAACAAAGTACTTACTAATTGAAAGGAGCTGTTACAATGGGAAGAGATGACGACAAAACTGGTGGGAATAATGCGCGTTCGTTGCCGCAGACACCAAAAAACCAAAAAATAAAACCTGGTGACATGGAAGCAGAAATGGCCCGCGAGTTTGCTGAATTGAGTTCCCTAAAACCAAAACGTGAACGAATGAATCCAAATGCAAAGAAAAGAAAATGAGTAACCTTGGCAACAGCGCTAATTAAAGCGTTGATACCTCTCGCTAGTATGATACTAGCGAGAGGTATTATTTATATTCAACCTAAATTAGATGCTTTCTTCAATTCCTCCGTCATTTGCCCGACCAAATCAGGTCCTCGGTAAAATTGTGGTAGTGTATTTTGGAAGTGATCTATATGCCATTCATCATTTTCTTTTCTGCAATTATCGTTTGATGATATCTTGTCCAGTTGTTTGACTACAGTAAAATCCTGTTAGTTTTCCTAATTCTTTAAACTGATTACCCGTGTACTTTGTTCCTCATTCCCTATAATCGCTCGGGATGCTGCCTTGCTTTGCTACTTCCACATTCCATGCAATAATTGTTGTACTGTCTCGTACATTCTGTCTTTCGATTTCCATCAACAACTGCGAAATACTTACATCAAGTTCTTTTTCATTCAGTGCAACAACAAGATTTGTCGGATCCAAAAAAGGTTCCCCTGGGCTTTCAACCAAACCATCAGTCGTAAGGAAAATGAGGTTGTTCCCTTTTCTTAATTCCCTTGTCCCTGACGTGTAGCATGGTACTTCTTGCTCAAACGTATTCACTTGGCCAATCCACTCGAAGAATTGCCTTTGGTTGAGTTGGAATTGGTTAAGAGCAATTAATTCCGGATGCAATACATATACTAAGCAATCTCCAACCGAAAACCACCATACGTAATTATCTTTCCTAACGACGATAAGGCAAGCCGTTTCTCCCGTGACACATCTGCATTTATTCAAAAATTGTTCAGATTGAAAAATCCCAAGTAACTTCCCTTCCAAACGTTTAAATTCTGGAGGACCTTTCATTTCTAAAATCTCCACCAATTTTTCTTTATGCTGCTCGAGTGTTTGAATGACAAGTTCCGCACTTTCGGCACTTTTATGTGCATCCAAAATAGCCGCGAATTCCAATCCTCATTTTGCCAAACGATGCATCCATCTTCGTTCTTTGTTTGTCCCGCTGAAGAATTACCTCCAAAACGACCAACGACGATACGATTAATCCACCGAACATCCCGTTCATCGACAAAGTCCTTTTCACTTCCAACCCAAGAAAGGTTATTCATGAATGTTCAACCAATCGGTAAGGCCTCATTTCATAACTTTCATAAGCAATCGAATCGCTAATTCGAGCATTATTCACTCTAGACATAAATTGCGGACGTTTAATCCAATCTCCTACCTGTTCTTTATTAAAGTCGACAAATTGTACGTCAATCGTTTTGGGAGGTTGCGCAACAGATTTACCAGCTATTGCTCTTCCACAGAAAACCATGCAGATGATGCCTGACGTGATATTTTGATAAACTCCGACCATATCACCTATTTCAGAGTGGATACCGGTTTCTTCCCGCACCACTCGTTTAACCGCTTCTTTCAACATTTCACCTGGCTCAACCCGTCCGCCTGGCATTTCATATGTATCATTCCGATGATTGTTCCGTACAAGCAATACGTGTCCTTTCTCATTTACAATGCAGCCACTAACAGCAACAATCTGTTTAGATTGTCCGTAATCTCCAGTCGAAGTGAAAAAATCTTCGTTTGATGAAATGAATAATGGAGTTAACGATTTCCGATAGTTTTGTGCTTCAACATGCATTTCCGATGCCCGAATGCCAGCGTCCACTGTCTCGTAATGAACCCTATTATCGTATGACCACATTGCCATGATCTCCGTCTGTTCTTCATTGACCCACCGTCCAACCAGCTGCGCACCATGCGTCAGCTGATTCGGAAGTAAATAGGTGTGAAATAAGTGCGTAAATGTTTCGTACATCGATGGTTCGATTGTGTATGTTTTTCTGCGGTACAACATTCAATCATTCCCTTTCGGACAGGCTAATTTTCAACGAGTCTTTTTCAATAGCCAAACTAGGCCCAATGTAAAAACAGCAACTAGTGTCAGGGTGAACTTGAAGTCGATAATCGGTCTGAATTTCACTTTCTCCGAATCAATTTCATAAACGCCTAAAGGCTTGACGGAGATATGCCCTCCGCCTCCCTCCCCTTGGCCTGCTGAAGAATTTCCTGATTCCTCGGAAAATCCTCCACCCCCACCAACAATATAATTGATCTTTGCTACAGGAAGGACTTTTTTATTTTTAAAACTAATCGGTTCACCATAAATCAATGATACGTCTTGTTGCCGCGAAAACTTGTCAAATATCCTTGCAATCGGTGATTGATAAGTAGCAGCTTTTCCGGTCTCCATATTTACCCACCCCTTAAATTTTTTAGTTATCATTTCTAGACTTCCAGACAGATACCAGTCCCTTTTTTATATTTAATTTCAATATTGAAACTGTACTTTTACAGTAGCGTTAATCGTAATTTGCCCTTGTTCGATCGGTGTAGACACACTCATTTCTTTGGCGGCAAATGTACGATATGTAGCGGGTTCTGCTGTCACTTCTTCACGAATCTTGAGCGGTGTAGGGTCAATATGAAGCTGCATTGTCTCGGCAATCGTCTGTGCTTTGGCTAACGCGTTTTTTAGTGCCAGGCTCAATGCTTGTTGATAATAAAGCTCTTCATCTTCTAAATGGAACTGAAT